>NZ_JAPHPY010000040.1:0-55805 GCF_026241575.1 Vibrio sp. Sgm 5 | reverse complement strand
GTTCTCCGTTACAAATCAGCAAAGTATCCAATCTGGAAAAAGAAAAATGCCAGTCAGCTTAACTGACTGGCATTACCTATTGCCGGCGCTTTTTTGCTTCTACTCTATCGTATATCAACGCGTAGATTAATGCGGAGAAATGTTCGATAGGCACTGAATGTGAATCGTGATTTCTTCACGGTCGTGGTACAGGTGCTTAGCTTGCAGCTTGAACTTCACCTTGTTCTCAATCAGGAACATTTTTAGGTTTTCCAAATCTTGCAGTACTTCGTCGTAGCGACCTTTCATTGGCAGTTTCAGGTTGAAGATAGCTTCTTTTGCCCAACCTTTCAGTAACCACTGTCCCATCAAGTGAGCAACGCGTGCTGGCTTCTCAATCATGTCACATACAATCCAAGTCACGTTCTTGCGGTCTGGTTCAAACTTAAAGCCATCCACCATGTGGTGCTTAATTTGTCCCGTTTCCATTAGACTGTCTGCCATCATGCCGTTATCGACACAGTGAACGAACATCGAACGCTTCACCAATTGGTAAGTCCAACCGCCAGGACACGCACCGAGATCTACGCCCCACATGCCTGGTGCTAAACGCTCATCCCACTCTTCGCGAGGAATAAACACGTGGAACGCTTCTTCTAGCTTCAAAGTAGAACGGCTTGGCGCATCTGCAGGGAACTTCAAACGAGGAATGCCCATGAAGAACTGAGAGTTGTTACCTGGGTATGAGTAACCTACGTAACAATGACCAGGAGCCACAAAGCAAATATGCAACACAGGCTTCTTCGCATTGTCTTTGTTCCACATCAGACCTTTACCACGCATCGCTTGACGCATTGGTACCGTGAACTTACGGCAGAACTTCAATAGCTCTTTCGCTTCGTTGGTGTCTGGGGTTTCAATACGTAGATCACCACAACGTGGGAATTCTTCCATTTCAGACAGTTCAGCAAGAATTGGACTGATACGGTCTTCGCTTGGCAGAGCTTCAAATTCAGCAGCAACGGCAAACATTTGGCGAGCAAAAATCAATGCGCTGAAATCTAGACCTTTCGCTAGCTTATCTGCGTCTCCATCTTGGTAACACTCGAAGACAACATAACCTGAATTTTTCTTCACACGAGGGAAGCCATACACTTCAAGTTTTGTTGCTTTGTCCTGAATTTCACCAGCACACTCTTTCTCAAAGCCAGAACGGCAATAGAGCATTAGTTGTTTCACTTGGAGACCTCTTTGATATTAAACGCAGCAAAAAAGAACAAACACCAACCGATCATGAACAAGAATCCTCCCATAGGGGTGATTGGTCCAAACCACTTGATACCTGTCAGCGCCAGCGCGTAAAGACTGCCGCTAAAACAAAAGATGCCGATGATAAAGCAAATCGCCGCGATGAAAAAATACTTTTGTGCTTTTTGTCCCAAATTTAGTACGAGCAAAATGGCACAAAGCGCGATAGCCAAAGTATGGATGAATTGGTACAAAACACCGGTCTCAAACACACCGAGTAAATAAGGCGAGAGCGTTGCTTTTAAACCATGAGCAGCAAACGCTCCTAGCGCAACAGAAGTTAAACCAGAAAGTCCTGTAAAAGAAAGTAACCACTTACTTTTCATTGGATACCTCTTTAATAAATGTCGCTAATTGCTCTACCGTCAAGGCAATATTGCCTTCTTCCGTAAAGCCGGAACGTTTACGAGGCTTGAATCCATGGTCGCCATCGGGCAAGAAACTCACCGTTACTTGGTCAGAAAGAGCAAAGCCATCGAATTCTTCTCGCTTGCCAAAGGTATCTCGCTCCCCTTGTAAAATAAGCGTCGGCTTATTGATCGTCGCGAGATGCTCACCTTTGTACTTTTCAGGTTTGCCTGGCGGATGGAACGGAAAGCCCAGACACGCAACGCCTGCTACTAGGGTATTGTCTGCAAGCAGGCTCGACATACGGCCACCCATCGATTTACCACCAATGACAATAGGCTGTGAAGTAAAGTGAGTGATCACTTCTTCATATGCTTCCAGTAACTTTGGCGCACGATCTGGCGGACGTTTTTTACCATCTTCTGCTCGCTTAACCATATAAGGGAAATTAAAACGCACCACACGAATACCTTGCTCAACTAATCCTTTGGCTACGGCAATCATGAAGTCATGCTCCATACCGGCACCTGCGCCGTGAGCAAAAATAAACAGTGGTCCGTACTCAGGTCCTTCAGCTATCCAATGGCTCATCTAGTACTTCCTCTTGTTCTTTTCGTGCGGTCGCCAACATCCAATCCCTGAACGTCGCGATACGTCCCATATCCGCTTGTTGTTCGTGACACACCACGTAGAAGGCATTCTTAGAAACCAGCACCTCATCAAATGGTGCAATCAAGCGTCCTGCTTCCATTTCAGGTTTAGCGAGTACGTTGTTTCCTAGTGCAACACCTTGCCCATGCGCCGCCGCCTGCAACACCATGGTTGAGTGGCTGAAGATTGGACCATGGTTTACGTTGATACCTTCGATATTTTGTTGGCGAGCAAACTGCTTCCAATCTTTACGAGAAGTATCGTGTAACAAGGTGTGTAATTTAAGGTCACTTAGAGATTCTAATGGTTTGTTACCTAAAAGTAACGATGGTGAACAAAGTGGGATCAAAAACTCTTGGTAGAGTTTATCGGCACGCAAACCAGGCCAATTTCCACGACCATAATAGATAGCTACATCAACATCATCAGTCAGTGAACCTTCATCCATATCCACCGCTTTAATGCGCACATCAATGTCTGGTTCTTGCGCGTTAAAATCGGCTAAACGAGGCACTAGCCATTGGATGGCAAAACTTGGTGGCAAACTGATGGTTAACGCACCTTTTTCACTACGTTCCAATACCTTATCGGTCGCTTCAGCAATGGAAGTGAAGATATCTTTAATGTCTAAAAAGTAACTTTGCCCTTCTTCCGTCAGTAATAACGAACGATTACGACGACGGAAAAGCTTCAGCGATAAGAACTCTTCTAACGCTTTAATTTGATGACTCACTGCGGCTTGAGTAACAAACAACTCTTCAGCAGCACGGGTAAAACTAAGATGGCGAGCAGCCGCTTCAAAAACGCGAAGCGAATTTAACGGAGGCAATCTGCGAGACATTATGGGACCTCAAGTAGGATTAGTTTTTTTAATCTGAAACATTATAAAATGTCCGTTGCCGAACAGCCAGATAAATTCTATATTTCATCCCGCAACACGAGCCTGAACGGCTTGATTCCATTTGTGAATCAATTGGCTTCGTTGTTGCGATGTTGTGTTTGCAAACTCGTATTTCGAGTTCGGTAGAATTCTACCATGATGTTTTGTCCACACTCCCTGTGACAAAACATATACTTCCTGTATTTATTTTGACCTGTCTGTCAAATTTCTTGCACCGCCTAATTAGGCGGTGTTTTTTTATCTAAGCCATCCACATTTCTTCTTTTATAAAAAATTGGCATCAACGTCACTTTTCATCCTCATTTCGGATTATCTATCGTTATATCAATACAAATTTCGAAACGTGTGATTTAACGCAATACTACCACTTTAATACACTCCATTTTGCGCGCGCTAAAACGAAAAAAGCGCAAACTGATTTCTCAATTTGCGCTTTTGTGATCTTCTGTTTTACAACGATTCTATGGGCGGTAAACCTTCACGTTGTTGAAACCTTGCTCCTGCAAGTACAATGCCTGTAGACGGCTCATCACACCACGGTCACAATATAGAAGGTAAGTCTTAGATTGGTCTAAGTCTCCGAACTGAGTACCCAGCTTGTAGAATGGGATGTGCTTAACGTCCACACCATCGATTTCTAATGGGTTATCGTCTTCCTCTTCAGGGCTACGAATATCCAAAACGATAGCGTGCTCTTCTACAGCTTGAACCTGCTCTACTTCTGGTGCTGCTTGCTCAGACTCTTTTGCGATATCGCGAATGTCCATCACGCGAGCTTCTTGCACAACTTGCTCAAGAATCGCAAAGTCAAACTTCTCTTCTTCCGCGTTCAGTCTGCCTTTTACCGCTTTCACTGTTGGCTTCTTAGAGATAACACCACAGTACTCAGGCATCGTCTTAGCGAAGTCTTCAGTACCGATGTCACGCGCTAGGTTGATGATGTCTTCTTTATCCCAGTTGATAAGCGGACGAAGAATCAGGGTGTCAGTCACATTATCGATATGACGCAAGTTAGTCAGTGTTTGGCTTGATACTTGGCCTAGAGCTTCACCCGTAACCAATGCTTCGATCTTAAACTTCTCTGCCACCATACCAGCGGCACGCATGAACATGCGCTTCAAGATCACGCCCATTTGGCCGTCGTCGACTTTTTCTAGGATTTCAGCAACTACTGGTTCGAAATCAACAGAGATGAAGCGAACTTTTGCAGAAGAACCGTACTTGTTCCACAGGTAATGAGAAACCTGCTTAACGCCGATCTCGTGTGCTGGACCACCTAGGTTAAAGAAACAGTAGTGAACTTTTGAACCACGCTTGATGTGCAGGTAACTTGAAACACCAGAGTCGAAACCACCAGAGATCAGGCTTAGTACGTCTTCTTGTGTACCTAGAGGGAAGCCGCCTAGGCCTTTGTGACGAGCCAACACTTGGTTTAGCTTGTCATTGGTAACTTCAACGTTAATCGTTACGTCTGGCTTGCTTAGCTTAACACGAGCACTTTCTACCGCTTGGTTAAGACCGCCACCTACGTAACGCTCTAGTTCAATAGAAGTAAAATCATGTTTACCACGGCGTTTAGCACGCACGACGAAAGTCTTACCTTCGATCAGTGAACCGCTTAACTCCAACACTTGCTCGTAAATATCGTGCAAGTCTTTGAACTCAGTTTGCTTCACCTCAAGAACATGGTGGATACCAGGGGTATGAGTCAGGACTTCTAAAACTTCAGCGTGAAACTCGTCACTCTCAGAGGTCACTTCAATGTGATCACGACGGTTGAATACCGCGACAGATTCCGTACGGCTCTTAACGATGTTACGAATGTTGCACTCTAAAATCTTTGTGAAGCGCTTACGCACAGATTCACTTTTTACAAAAATTTCTGGATGGGGCTTTACAATAAATTTCATAGTCTAGTTCGCAGGTTAGTTTCGCAATCAACAATGAGTGATACTCCGCACTAGGTGTTCATACGTAAAAATATCGCGCATGTCACACTCAAACTTTTGAGCTCACTTTTAAAGGCGCAAGATTATACACCCAAGCGAAATGGAATGACAAAAAAAGCGAGCTTGACGCTCGCTTTAGTATAAGAATAAATACTCGGTTATTGAATTACCGGCACTTCTTCGCTGTAGAGTGGTTCACCTTGCATGATGCTGATTTCGACGCGGCGGTTAAGCGCTCGGTTCGCATCCGAATCATTTGGTGCCAATGGCTCAGTGTCCGCCATACCACGCACGCGTAAGCGTTGATGCGAGAAGCCTCGTACTTTCTCCATTTCTTGAGCAACCGATACCGCTCGTTGCGACGACAGGTCCCAATTGGAGCGATACAGCTCAGAATCCAACGGTTGGTTATCCGTATGACCAGAAACTCGTACGATGCCCGGTACATCTTTCACCAATTCCGCAATCTGACGCACCAGCGGTCTAAACTTCGGCTGGAGGAACGCAGAGCCTTCAGGGAATGCCCCTTTCTCTCGCATTCGAATCACGATCTGTTGGCCAAGGTTTTCGACCTCTATTGCCCCTTGCTCAATCTCACGCTCCAACGCTTTCTTGATACTTTCCATCAAGGTATCCATCTCTTGCGAGGTTTGCTCAGACTGCTGTTGTTGCATGTCTGATTCCGCTGATTGGTTGTTTTGCGTTGACGTTTCTGGTGATTGACCACCGGTTAACTTCCCTTGGTCACGCTTAGTGCCACCAGCTCGGTCAGATTCCCCTTCATGAAACTCCAACGTCTGCTGAGTGATGTCCATGGTCTGCTGCATGATGACATCAATCGGTGTTGGCTCTGGGCGACCTGGTCTGAACTCTTGCGCAATAATGCTGGTGCCTTTAGGTATGTCCTTAACCTCAAGTTGGTTCTGAACACCAAAAGCAAATTTCATAGAGCCAGCGATCTGTTTGAACTTCAGTACGTCCATTTCCGAGAACGAAAGCAACAATACGAAGAAACACATCAACAAGGACATCAAGTCAGCGAACGTCCCCATCCATTGAGGGAGGCCGGGGGGCGGACAATCACATTTGTTATCTTCATCCATTAGATGACCTCCAGATTACTCGTCAATCTCAAGGGCGCGTTTGCCCTCGTTGAGGTAGTTCTTCAGATAGCTATCGATAACACGTGGGTTCTGACCATCTTGAATTGCGAGTACACCGTCCATAATCAAACGACGATTGAGTGTTTCTTGATCGCGGCGTAGTGAAAGCTTGTCTGCAATTGGGAAAAACACCATGTTAGAAAGAATTGCACCGTAAAGAGTGGTTAAAAGTGCAACGGCCATCGCAGGACCGATCGCTTTTGGATCATCCATATTTGAAAGCATGGCAACCAAACCAACCAAAGTACCGATCATACCCATTGCCGGAGCGACATCACCGAATGCTCGAAAAACGCCCGTACCTTGCGAGTGGCGCTCATCGGTCAGTGCAATATCTTTTTGCAAAGCAGCACGCACCACATCCGCATCATGCCCATCCACCAGTAAGTCGATGCCCTTTTGCATGAAGCTATTATTAATCTCCATCTCTTCCAATGCTAGGAAGCCACCTTTACGCGCTGCGTCTGCCATTTCTACGATCTTAGCAATCAGATCTTCTGGCTCGTCCGATTTGAACATGAACGCTTTGCCCGCAATTTTGGTCGCGCCGAAGAATTGCCCCATGGTGAACTTCATCAATACTACAAACGTTGAACCACCAACGACGATTAGGATTGAGGTGACGTCTACGAACATGCCAATGCTGCCACCAAGCACCATCGCCATAATGACGAATGCAAAACCACCAATCAAACCTATTAGGGTTGCTAAATCCACAAAGCACTCCTCACGCTATACTCAAACATTGCCCAGTCAGGCGAATTATTACTTGTATCGACAACTAGAGCAGAATTTTTAGAAAAATCTTGGTTAATACATCACAAAAAGATCGTTAATACCTTAACTTATTAATAGTCTTCGTCTCATCAGACCCGTTGAACGCTAAATTTGTGACAATTATATAAGGTTAAATTTGACCAAGTTACTAGGCTAAGGTAACTTGCGTGCATTCTATTAGAGGCTTGATTAAGGCAGATAAAAGATGGCGGTTAAGAAACCAGAAAACATGACCTTTGAAGCAACCATCGATGAGCTAGACAGCTTGGTTGATCAACTAGAGAACGGTGACCTTGCTCTAGATGATGCTCTACGTAAATTTGAACGTGGCATTGCACTCGCTCGTGCTGGTCAAACGAAACTGAGCGACGCCGAACATCGCGTTAGCATTCTTCTAAGCGAAGATGATGAAGCACCACTGAGTGACTTCAACCCTGAGTCAGAATAATAAATCAGTAGTGAGCAATGTGATGCAAGAGACATTGACGTCTTATCAACAAAGAAATAACCAACAGTTAAATCAATGGCTTGAGCAATTACCTCATCAAGAACAGCCGTTGATTCAAGCCATGAAATACGGCCTACTTCTCGGCGGTAAACGTGTTCGTCCCTTCCTTGTTTACATCACTGGTCAAATGCTGGGTTGTGAACCTGAAGACCTAGATACACCGGCTTCTGCGATTGAGTGTATCCATGCCTACTCTCTTATCCATGATGATCTACCTGCTATGGATGACGACGACCTGCGCCGTGGACAACCGACTTGCCACATCAAATTTGATGAAGCGACAGCCATTCTGACCGGTGACGCACTGCAAACCCTCGCATTTACGATCCTTGCAGAAGGCGAACTGAATCCGAACGCAGAAAGCCACCGTATAAAGATGGTGCAAGCCCTTGCACAAAGTTCTGGTGCGAATGGCATGTGCGTTGGTCAAGCATTGGACTTAGGTGCAGAAAATCGTCGAGTGTCTCTCGCAGAATTGGAAGAAATTCATCGCAATAAGACTGGTGCACTGATTAACTGTGCCGTAAAACTAGGCGCACTTGCCGCTGGCGATAAGGGCCTAGAGGTTATGCCTCACCTTGAGCGCTACTCTAAAGCGATCGGTCTGGCGTTTCAGGTTCAAGACGATATTCTTGATATAATTAGTGATACAGAAACATTGGGTAAGCCTCAAGGTTCAGACCAAGAGCTAAACAAGAGCACTTACCCATCTTTACTGGGGTTAGAGGGAGCAATGGAGAAAGCTCACACTCTGCTGCAAGAAGCACTTCAAGCATTGGAGGCAATCCCATACAATACTCAGTTACTCGAAGAGTTCGCCCGATATGTCATCGAGCGCAAGAACTAACACTATAAGCGCGCATTTATATGACTCTTGATATTTCAAAGTACCCAACACTGGCGTTAGCAAATACACCGGAAGAGTTGCGTCTTCTTCCGAAAGAAACATTGCCAACTTTGTGCGATGAATTACGCACGTATCTGCTAAATTCAGTGAGTCAGTCTAGCGGACATTTAGCGTCTGGCTTAGGCACAGTAGAGCTAACCGTTGCTCTGCATTATGTTTACAACACCCCAGTGGATCAATTGATCTGGGACGTGGGTCATCAGGCTTATCCACACAAAATTCTTACTGGCCGTCGTGACCAAATGCCAACCATCCGCCAAAAAGGCGGCCTTCACCCATTCCCATGGCGTGAAGAGAGCGAATACGACACGCTATCTGTTGGCCACTCATCGACTTCTATCAGTGCAGCGCTCGGTATGGCAATCAGTGCACAAAAAGAAGATGAAGGTCGAAAGGTGGTAAGTGTTATTGGTGATGGTGCAATCACAGCAGGTATGGCATTCGAGGCCATGAACCATGCTGGTGACGTTCATCCTGATATGCTAGTGATTCTAAACGACAACGAGATGTCGATTTCAGAAAACGTTGGCGCATTGAACAACCACCTTGCTAAAGTCCTTTCTGGTAGCTTATACACCTCTATCCGTGAAGGCGGGAAGAAAGTGCTGTCTGGCGTTCCTCCAATTAAAGAGTTGGTTCGTCGTACAGAAGAGCACCTTAAAGGCATGGTTGTTCCTGGTACATTATTCGAAGAGCTTGGTTTTAACTACATCGGTCCTATCGACGGTCACGATGTTAACGAGTTAGTCAAAACGCTGAAAAACATGCGTGAGCTGAAAGGTCCTCAATTCCTGCACATCATGACCAAGAAAGGCAAAGGTTATGAACCAGCAGAAAAAGATCCTATCGGCTACCATGGAGTTCCAAAATTCGACCCATCACATAACAGTTTGCCGAAGAGCAGTGGCGGTAAACCGACCTTCTCTAAGATCTTTGGTGACTTCCTATGTGATATGGCCGCGCAAGACCCTAAGCTAATGGCGATTACGCCAGCGATGCGTGAAGGCTCTGGCATGGTTCGTTTCTCGAAAGAGTACCCAGAACAGTACTTTGATGTTGCAATTGCAGAGCAGCATGCTGTGACGCTAGCAACAGGCATGGCGATTGCCGGCGATCACCCGATCGTCGCTATCTACTCAACCTTCTTGCAGCGTGGCTACGATCAGTTAATCCACGACGTGGCGATCATGGATTTACCTGTCATGTTCGCTATCGACCGTGCAGGTCTGGTTGGCGCAGATGGTCAAACTCACCAAGGCGCGTTCGACCTTAGCTTCATGCGTTGTATCCCAAACATGGTGATCATGGCACCAAGTGATGAAAACGAATGTCGTCAAATGCTGTACACCGGTCATAAACACACTGGACCAAGTGCAGTGCGCTACCCTCGCGGCAGCGGCATGGGCACAGAAATCGAGCCAGAATTTACTGCACTTGAGATTGGTAAAGGCCGTGTGCTTCGTAAAGGCGAAAAAGTCGCGATTCTAAACTTCGGCACCTTCTTAGGTAACGCGCTAGAAGCGGCTGAAAATCTGGATGCAACCGTCGCAGACATGCGCTTCGTGAAACCACTTGATGAAGAATTGATTCGCCAGCTAGCGTCTGAGCACGATGTATTAGTCACGCTAGAAGAAAACGCAATTGCTGGCGGTGCGGGTGCGGGTGTGATTGAGTTTATGATGCAAGATAAGATCATCAAGCCTGTGCTAAATCTTGGCTTGCCTGATCGCTTTATTCCTCAAGGCACACAAGACGAACTTCATGAAGAACTTGGCTTAGACGCGAAGGGCATTGAGAAGTCGATCAACGAATATCTCGCGAAGTAAGTTAACGCAAACAAGCGCTAAAAGTAAACACCAAAAAGGGATGCCATGATGGCATCCCTTTTGTTTATCTGTCGATTGTTAAAGCGGTATGACTACATCCAACCTGCGTATTTCGCCACTAAGAACAGTGCGATACCCGCCATGATACCGGCCACGATATCATCAATCATGATACCCAAACCACCGTGAACACGTTTATCCAACCAACCAATTGGCCATGGTTTTACCATGTCAAAGAAGCGGAACAAAATAAAACCAGTCAGCAACCACTTCCATTCCGTGACTGGGATATTTAGTGCTGGTACTAAGCTCATGGTGATCCAAAAGCCTGCAAACTCATCCCACACGATTGAGCCATGGTCATGAACCCCCATGTCGTCTGATGTCACTTGGCAGATCTTAATACCAATAACACAAGAGATGAGTACTAATACGACATACAGTGGGAAGGGTAACTGCGCCAGTAACAAGAATAACGGCACAGCTGCCAACGTCCCCATAGTTCCTGGAACCACTGGTGATAAGCCGCTACCAAAACCCGTTGCCAAAAGATGCCACGGGTTCTTTAATGAAATCAGAGAGAGGGGATTGGTCATTTCCTTAAACCTATACTGCTAGTTGGTTTCAATCTTAGGCTAGAGCCTAGCTCAGATTATCTAAAGTGGTCAAAGCCACTGAGTTCCCAATCAAGAGGTTGATTGTTGTCGTGCAGCTCGAAGGTACCTTTTGGTCGAATTTGGCCAATGCACGTAAACTTACACCCAGCGTGCGACAACGCACTTTGCAATGAACCGTTGTTCTGCTCAGGCACAGTAAAGCACAATTCGTACTCTTCACCACTGGATAAAGCATACTGCTGTGCGCTTACCTTATCATCTAAAAATTGAACCAATTCTGGAGATATCGGCAGTTGGGACACATCTAAACTGACTCCAACATCAGAACGCTTAAGAATATGTTTGATATCAGAAATCAAGCCATCAGAAATATCAATTGCTGATGACGCTAACCCGACTAATGCTTGCCCAGCCAACACGCGTGGCGTACTGAGATAATGTGCTTTCTCTAACTCTGGGGCAGCTATTCGAGTACGTAATGTGTTATCAAGAACGACATCCAGACCAGCTTTGGCATCACCAAGGTTACCTGTCACATACACCCAGTCACCGACTTTTGCTCCAGAGCGAGTCAAAGCTTTGCCCTCAGGTACAAAGCCTTGCACCGTAAGCGTCAGGCTTAGTGGACCTTTGGTCGTATCGCCCCCAATAAGTTGAATACCAAAGTAATCAGCTAACTCAAAAAACGCATCACAAAAAGGGGCAAGCCATGCTTCATCTGGCTCTGGCATAGTTAACGCAAAGCTTACCCAAGCAGGTGTTGCACCCATTGCAGCTAAATCACTGATGTTTGACGCTAATGCTTTGTGCGCCACCCACGCAGGGTTAGCATCAGAAAGAAAGTGCGTGCCTGCCACCAGCGTATCGGTACTAATAGCAATTTGTACATTCGCAGGTGCTTTCACTAACGCACAGTCGTCCCCCGCTGCTAGATGGACGTCTTTGCGCTGGCTTTGGCGTCCAACAAAGTATTTGTCGATAAGATTAAATTCACCAGACATAATTCACTTTCTTTTTGATGTAAAAGATTTTGATACAAAAAAGGTCAGCATGTGCTGACCTTTTTAATAAAGAAATCGTTATTTCTTACGTACGTGTGGCGCCGCTTTATCTAGCACACCATTCACAAATTTGTGGCTGTCTTCTGCCGCGAATACTTTTGCAAGTTCAATCGCTTCATTGATTACCACTTTGTAAGGAACATCTTCGCGACGAGTCATCTCGTACATAGCAAGGCGAAGAAGAGCAAGTTCCATCATGTCTAGATCCTGCATTGGACGAGACACGTATGGACGGATTTTGCAATCTAGCTCTGAGTGGCTAAGTACAACACCGCTTAGTAGTTCACGGAAGTAAGCTACGTCAGTTTCTGGAGCAGCAAGTGCTGGCTCAGATGCATGAAGTTCTTCTTCATCGTATTTGTCACCAGACAAAAACTGTTCTTCAATCGTGGCAACATTGTCTTTAGTAATTTGCCATGAGTAGATCGCCTGTAGAGCGAATTGACGTGCGTTACGACGTGCGGCTGGTTTCACACTGGCCCCCATTAGGAATCAATTTCAGATAATACGTTAATCATTTCAAGTGCGCTTAGTGCAGCCTCTGCACCTTTATTACCAGCCTTGGTTCCTGCGCGTTCAATCGCTTGATCGATAGTATCAACAGTCAGTACGCCAAACGCTACTGGAAGGCTGTATTCCAGAGAAACTTGTGCAAGACCCTTGTTACATTCACTACAAACATAGTCAAAGTGTGGTGTACCACCACGAATTACTGTACCTAGAGATACGATAGCATCGTACTTACCAGTTTTAGCAACTCGTTGAGCAACTAAAGGCAGTTCTACAGCACCAGGACAACGAACAACAGTGATGTTGTCTTCGCTTACTTGTCCGTGACGCTTTAGTGTATCGATCGCACCAGAAAGTAGGCTTTCGTTAATAAAACTGTTAAAACGAGAAATAACGATAGCAATTTTTGCATTTGGCGCTGGGAAGCCACCCTCGATCACTTTCATAAGCCTTCCTTTAACTCTATTTTTAAGTGAAAATTGTTCATCAAGTGAGAATCGCCGGATTCTATCACAAATTTGTGAGCAATATCTAATGGAAATTAGAGACGAGTCACCAAGCCCTAGCCGCCAGCAGAATAAGCCGAAACTTGGCTAGGGGGGAATCGTTCAGTTGTTATTCGCAGATGTATTCAACAACATTCAATCCAAAGCCACCCAATGCGTGGTACTTTTTGTTGGTTGAAGAAAGCAGACGCATATCGTGCACGCCAAGATCCGCCAAAATCTGAGAACCAACACCTACACGACGTGATGTGCCCTGCTTCTTAGCAAGAGTAGGCGCCTCGCCTTTGTCTTGCGATTCAAACATTTTTACACGATGAATAAGCAAATCGGTCGAGTCTTCATGACCAAGTACAACCAGAACACCCCCTTCTTCACCGATTCGCTTCATCGCTTTATCCAGCGTCCAACTTCGTTCTGCGTTACGATCACTGCGAAGCACATCGGTAAATACGTCTTGTAAGTGAACGCGAACTAACGGTGCATTCGCAGTTAAGTCACCTTTACACATCGCGTAATGTACTTGGTTATCAATCGTGTCTTTGTAAGTCACCAAAGTGAACTCACCAAATTCCGTTGGCAGTGCACACTCAGCAACGCGTTCAATCGTTGTTTCCGTGTTGTTGCGGTATTCGATAAGGTCTGCAATGGTACCTAGCTTTAAATCGTGTTTTTCAGCAAACACTTCAAGGTCCGGGCGACGCGCCATCGTGCCATCGTCGTTTAGGATCTCAACAATAACCGATGCAGGCTCTAGACCTGCAAGACGAGCCAAATCACAGCCGGCTTCTGTATGACCAGCGCGAGTTAGAACACCACCGTCTTGTGCTGCTAGAGGGAAGATATGGCCCGGTTGCACTAAGTCCGCCGCTTTTGCACTTGGCGCAACTGCCGCTTGTACAGTGCGAGCACGGTCAGCTGCAGAAATACCAGTGGTAACACCTTCAGCAGCTTCAATAGAAACCGTAAAGTTGGTGGTGTATTGCGCGTTGTTGTCTTGCACCATTGGCGGCAAGCCAAGGCTCTCACAACGAGTTTTTGTCATGGTTAGACAGATTAAGCCACGGCCATGCGTAGCCATAAAGTTGATAGCTTCCGGCGTAATGTGCTCGGCAGCCATGATCAAATCACCTTCATTCTCGCGGTCTTCATCATCCATTAGGATGACCATTTTGCCTGCGCGAATATCATCAATAATCTCTTGAGGCGTGCTGATAGGCATATTCTGTTTCCCGTTATTCAAAAATTTATTATTGCAGCAGCAATGCGTTTAACGTTTCGTTGAGTTACGTCTACTGGCTTTAGTCAGCAAAGCAGTTTGAAGCTAACCTTTATTAAGTCAATTAACCTGATAACGTTCTGTGATTGTGGTCGGTTTCGCTTACGCAAAACCATTTTGCTGCAAGAAGTCCATTGTAATACGTGATTCTTGCGGCTCTTCTTTTTGGCCTTGTAGCAAGCGCTCCATATAGCGAGCTAACACGTCCACTTCTAGGTTCACTTTACGGCCAACTTGGAACTGATCGATGGTTGTCTCTTCACTGGTGTGAGGAACAATCGTTAATTTAAATCCATTCTTACATAGATCGTTGACGGTCAGACTAATGCCATCCACTGTGATAGAGCCTTTTTCTGCCACGTACTTACAGATTTCCGCTGGCATCTCAACCCAGAACTCAATCGCACGGCCAACTTGATTACGCTCAACAATCACACCGACGCCATCAACATGACCTGAAACGATATGACCGCCAAAACGAGTGGTCGGCAACATGGCTTTTTCTAGGTTCACTTTGTCGCCCACTTGATAAGCAGCAAAACCAGTTTTGTTCAGCGTTTCCAGTGACAAATCAGCACTGTAATAGTTACTACCGAAATCGACGACCGTTAAACATACGCCGTTAGTCGCAATGCTGTCGCCTAACTTAACGTCAGCCATATCCAATTTGCCTACTTCCACCGTCACGGTGATGTCTTCGCCTTTTGGCGTGATTGCAGTTAGTTTGCCAACTGCTTCTACAATTCCTGTAAACATAATGCTTCTTTCTAGCGTTGAATGCGTTTGACGGTTGCGGTGATGCGAATATCCACCCCTACCATTCGAACGTCGGTAATAGTTAAATCGATAACTTGTGCCATCTCGGTTAAACCAAGCGCGCCGATCAAGCCTCGTCCATCGCTCCCCATCAACTTAGGCGCGAGATAAACGATCAGTTCATCTACAAGGTTAGCTTCGATTAATGAACTCGCGAGTGTCGCTCCCGCTTCGACCCACAAGTGATTGATGTGACACTCGCTTGCCACGGCTTTCAATGTCGCAGCTAAGTCAACTTGATCATTTTCGGTCAGTTTAGGGGCGATATCACCATCTTGACTGACAATAATACGCTCACCTTCTGTCTTGAATAGCTTTAAATCATTACGAAGCTGAGATTGGCGATCGAGTATGACTCGTGGAGGCTGACGAACATCAACCTGAAGGTATTGCGATTGTAGGCTTTTTGGCAAATCATCCCAGCGAACGTTCAATGAGGCATTGTCGTCAATCACTGTTTTGCTGGTAGAGAGAATACCACCGCTCATCGCACGATAGTGTTGGACATCTTGGCGAGCTTTTGGGGAGGTAATCCATTGGCTCTGTCCGTTACTCAACGCACTTTGCCCATCGAGGCTAGCTGCCATTTTCAACTGAACATAAGGCATGCCAGTTTGCATGAATTTGATAAAACCTTTGTTCAGCTCGATCGCATCGCTTTCCAACAAGCCAACGTGAACTTCTACCCCTGCATCACGCAGCATTTGAAAACCACGCCCTGCAACTTTCGGGTTTGGGTCTTCCATTGCGCAGACCACACGTGCAACCTTGGCTTTGATAAGTCCTTCAGCACACGGCGGTGTTCGCCCGTAGTGAGAGCAAGGCTCCAACGTCACATAAGCGGTCGCCCCTTCGGTTTTATCCCCAGCCATGCGCATTGCATGAACTTCGGCATGAGCTTCACCCGCGCGATGATGATGGCCTTCGCCAACAATCTCACCGTCACGGACAATAACGCAACCAACGTTGGGGTTAGGCGCTGTGGTATACATGCCGCGCTTCGCCAATTTCAGCGCACGCGACATCATTTCGAAATCTTGAGAGGTAAATACTGAAGAAGTGTTCTGTTGTTCCATGACTCAATCAGTCTTCTAGACGAGCAATTTCTTCGCCAAATTCACGGATATCTTCAAAGCTGCGGTAAACCGATGCAAAACGGATATAAGCAACTTTATCCAGCTCTTTTAATTGGCCCATAACTAGGTTACCAATCATCTCACTTGGCACTTCACGTTCACCTGTTGCACGCAGCTGCGATTTAATCATGCTGATTGCCAATTCGATAGAATCTGCACTCACTGGGCGTTTTTCTAGTGCGCGTTGAATGCCACCGACCATTTTGTCTTCATCAAACGGTTCACGGTTGCCGTTAGACTTAATCACTTTAGGCATCACCAACTCAGCCGTTTCAAACGTGGTAAAACGTTCGCTACAAGCTAAGCACTGGCGACGACGACGCACTTGATGGCCGTCAGCAACTAAGCGGGAATCAATTACTTTTGTATCGTTCTCAGAACAAAAAGGACAATGCATATCACCTCCAAATAGCGTGCGATTGGGTTCGTCCCAAAAGCAAGACTAGTGTAGCGGAATTGCTATGTTAGAGAAAACAAAAAGGGGCACTACTGCCCCTTTTTCAATCAATATCAAACGGTTTCTGTTAACTGCGTGCTAGGTAGTTTGCTTTACCAACCCATTTGTAGCTGGTGAGCTCTTCCAAACCCATTGGGCCACGTGCATGCAGTTTCTGAGTAGATACCGCCACTTCTGCCCCAAGACCAAACTGAGCACCGTCAGTAAAACGAGTTGAGGCATTCACGTAAACCGCAGCAGAACCAACAGAATTAATGAATAATTCCGAGTTAACCAAACTGTTGGTCATGATCGCATCTGAGTGGCTCGCGTTATGAACACGCATGTGGTCAATCGCCTCTTTTACGTCAGCAACCACTTTTACACCCAGCGTGTAACTTAGCCATTCAGTATCAAAGTCACCTTCCACTGCATCACGAATTTGTGTTGCTTGAGCCATCAGTACTTTTGCCTTTGGCTCTGTCACGAAGGTCACTTTATCGCTCATGCGCTCTACGATCATTGATAGGAATTGCGCCGCAACATCTTCATGTACGAGCAAAGTATCTAGCGAGTTACATGCTGAAGGGCGTTGAACTTTTGAATTCTCAACAACGTTCAACGATTTTTCTAGATCCGCTGACTCATCAACAAAAATATGGCTGATACCAAAACCACCGATGATCACTGGAATGGTGCTGTTCTCTTTACACATCTTGTGTAAGCCAGCGCCGCCACGTGGAATGATCATATCAACGTAATCGTCTAGCTTAAGGAGTAGAGAAACCAACTCACGATCTGGCTTTTCAATATATTGAACGGAAGCCGCTGGCAAGTTCGCTTTCGCTAGAGCCGATTGGATAACCTTTACCAATTCCATATTGGAAAAGAACGTCTCTTTACCACCACGTAGGATGCTTGCATTACCTGTTTTTAGACATAGAGCAGCAATATCGATAGTTACGTTTGGACGCGCTTCGTAAATCACACCAACCACACCCAGTGGTACACGACGACGGGACAGAGACATGCCATTTTCTAGCACTTTGCTGTCGATTTCGCTGCCTACAGGATCATTTAGGCTGATCACGTTACGAACGTCATTAGCGATACCAGTAAGGCGCTCTTCATTTAATAGCAGACGGTCTAGTAGTGCATCTGTTAGACCCGCTTCGCGACCTAATTCGATGTCTTTTGCGTTTGCAGCCAAAATAGTTGCCGCATTCGCTTCTAGCTCATCAGCGATGATCGCTAGTGCTTGGTTTTTTTGTGCGGTTGACGCTGTCGCCAATTCGAAAGCTGCATCTTTGGCAGCTTTACCCATATTCGTTAAATCCACTTTGCTTCCCTCAATATCTATTCTTGGATGACGACAAGATCATCGCGGTGAATCACTTCTGAGCCGTAATCATGACCCAAAATAGAGATGATATCTTTACTGTGTTTACCGGCAATGTTTGCTAGGTCTTCGCTTGAGTAGGCGCTGATACCACGTGCCACCAGCTTGCCTTGTGCGTTGGTCACGCGAGCCACTTCACCACGAGCAAAATCACCACTTACCTTAATCACGCCTTTTGCAAGTAGACTACTGCCCTTACCGACAACAGCGTTAACTGCACCATCATCAATAATGATATCACCGGATGCAGCAGGGCCCGCTAGGATCCAGCGCTTGCGGTTTTCTAGCGCTTCTTCACAAGGAAGGAAACGCGTCCCTTGTGGCTCTGAGCTCAATGAGTCAAAAATAACATTTGGTGCGCTGCCCGCAGCGATGATCACCTCAATGCCTGCACGGCGAGCGATGTCTGCCGCCTGAAGCTTGGTTGCCATGCCGCCAGTACCTAGCGTTGTGCCGCTACCACCCGCAATTTTGCGCAAAGTATCATCAATGGTTTTCACTTCTTTGATCAATTCGGCATTTGGATCTTTACGAGGGTCTGCGGTAAACAAACCTTTTTGGTCTGTTAGCAGCAGCAATTTGTCTGCACCACACAAAATCCCCACCAAAGCAGACAAATTGTCGTTATCGCCCACTTTGATCTCGTTCGTTGCTACCGCGTCATTTTCGTTCACGATAGGTATAATGTCGTTTGCAACCAGAGCATTGATGGTGTCACGCGCGTTAAGAAAACGCTCGCGATCATCCAAATCAGCACGAGTTAGCAACATCTGACCAATTTTGATGCCATAAATGCCAAACAGAGACTCCCATGTTTGAATCAGACGGCTTTGGCCCACTGCAGCAAGCAATTGTTTGCTCGCCATCTCGTTGGGCAATGCGGGGTATCCAAGATGCTCACGGCCTGCTGCAATTGCACCAGACGAAACCATTACGACTGAATGGCCTTGTTTTTTTAGTTCAGCACATTGACGAGCCAGCTCTACCATGTGAGCACGGTTTAACGCCAAAGTGCCGCCTGTCAGCACACTTGTACCCAGTTTCACAACGACGGTTTGTGGTTGTGAAATAACTGCATTCTGTTGATTCGTTGTCATGATGTCTTCTGAAATGAAAAACAAATAAAGAGTGGATGTTTTAGCAATCAAATGGGGATTTAACAAGCAGAAAAGGTGCGAAAACGCACCTTTTTGTCTTATAGAGGAAGAAAACAGCCAAATTAGGCGAAATCAAACGATTCTGTGTGATATTCCACTTCCAGTTTGAAATGCTCAGCCAGCGTATCTACTAGCTTCTGATGAAAGGTACTCTGAGTGAGGTAAACCTCTTCAGTCACCTTATTCGGTAATGGCTCTGAGGTCCAATCCCCTTCTTTGTTGTATTTACCAATATGGTATTTTGCAGTAAAGCCACCTTCGATGGACTCCAAGTCCATCCACCATCCCCAAAATTCACGTTTTTCTGGCGACTTTTTGTCGTCTACACAAACAGATAGACAGTCAAAATAGTAGTGGCCTTCTTGTGATTGTGGTTCGCGCAGGTAAGGACCTATCGCCTTTAACTTAGACATCAAGCGAAAGTGAGTCGGCCCTTGAGTCGTCTCTGACATAAGAATCTCCGTTTCCATAGTAAGGATATTTAGCTATCCAAGAATGATTATTATTTTTTATTATCATGAGCTTATTTTTTGCTCACATATATCACTCTTAACTAAATTAGGAGATTTGTCATCTTAATAATTCCTCCTCCAACCACTTTATGGCCAAATCGAGGGATTGCTCATAACCTTTTGTAATTGTTTTGGAACTGATTTTCTTTGCTTGACCATAGTGACTAAACAGCGCTACCAACTGGTTGTCACTGTGTGGGGAAACAGGATCCCCTTCCAAACTCAAAGCCAAAATAGGTACCTTGGTTTTACGACTGCTTAAGAACCCTTGTACTTTCAACGACCATGCCATCATCTGCCCAGCCATGCTATTGATGTCCACGGCGTTCTTACCTAAACGAGACGCCAGTAGATCTAGGTACATCTTCGGCATCTGCTGCAGCTTCTTCGGGGAGGTAAACAAATCATGTACAGGTGCACCGAGCGCCACACACGCTTTGATCTTCTCTTGTTCAACGAATGAAAGACGGATCATAGCATTGCCACCAAAGCGGAAACCAATCAATCCCACTTTGTAATGATCGACCCAAGGCAGTTTGTACAGCTCATTCAATACCGCTTGATGCAAACAACTAGAATCTTCCGTTAATGGCCAATGGGAGCTATGACCCACTGACGGCATGTCGATGGTCAACATTGCGATGTCTTTAGGCGCTAAATGATTGCGGAACAAACGCCACATGTCTGTTTGCAAGCTGTCCAAACCCGCACTCACCATCACAACGGGCAATTGCTTGTCCGTACGTGGCAAGTGTAAATTCGCGATGATCTTGCGCTTTTGATAAGGTACTTCGATCTGTTTGATCGTGTATTGCGTTTTCTCAGAGCCTTCGTTGTAAGCTTTATTGGCCAACACTTGAGCTTGAGTCGCAAGGTTATCGTTCTTCAAATGTGGGTAGCCCGCAATACTGAAACACAGCGAAGCGGAAAACAACTCATCCGCCGCATCTTCACCTTTCAATTCGGTTGAACGGCGTTGGTGTTCCATCCCAAGCTTTATCCACTCAAACGTCCAGTTACCGCCGTGATAACCCATCACTGTATCTAACCACTTATCTTCCGTACGCGAATGTTTCGACGACGCAATTTTAGACAGTGTACTTTCCATCTCGATTGGAGATAAACCCTGCCAAGTCCACTGCAAACGTCTTAAGTGTCGATACCACGCACGATCATCTTGCCCTTCTCGCTCATCAAGAATTGTTTGGCTGGTAGGCATGTATTGAGTAAGTGCAGAGGTTTCTTTCGCCTGCTTGTGCTTAACAAACAAGGTTTCTGAGAGGTTTTTACTGACGTCTTCTGACATAGGAAGAACTCTAAGCTATTGGCAATTGCTGTAATAATAATAAAAAAAATGCCTCTATAAAGGGGCATTTCTCAATATTCTTGGTGCAAACTTATTTTTGCTTACGATTTACTGGCTCAGCAAACTGGATAGACATATCCCAAGGTTGCTCGATCCAAGTGTCTTGAGCGATGTCTACTACGTAATCGTCTAGTAGCTCAACACCTGCAGGCTTAGCACATACTGCGATAAGCTTCGCTTTCGGGTACATTTCACGTAACTTGCGTGCTGTGTCACCGCTATCTACTAGGTCTTCAACGATTAGGAAACCTTCGCCGTCACCTTCTGGTGCTTTAACTACTGTCATATCACGCTGGTGATCGTGGTCGTAGCTAGAGATACAAATAGTATCAACGTGACGAATACCCAGTTCACGCGCTAGGATTGCACCAGGAACTAGGCCACCACGGCTTACCGCCCAAATACCTTTCCATTGCTCAGCTGGCATTTGTTTCTCAGCCAGTTCACGGCAGTAAGACTGCATCGCATCCCAAGTGATAATGAATTTTTTACTCATTGTAATAACCTAATAATTTCAAAATATGCATCCCCTCTGTCTAGCTGATGGCGCTGAAATGGACTCATCTCGCTAAACTTTCCACACCAGAGGAAATGGGGGTTTCAAGCTACGCAAACGATTATTCTACCGAAACACATCGTTAATACCAACGCTGATATCAAAATTCTCTGCCTATTACGCAGAAAAATCGTATTCGGTGAACAATACAAAATGGAGAAGTGGATGAATTACTTTAAAAATTATCCACAAACAAAAAGCCAGTGTGAATCGAGTTCGCACTGGCTTTTTTCAATCGTTGGAATTAACCGACCATGTATTTCACAATGAAGATAGCAGACATCACCCACACACTCATCGATACTTCACGGCCTTTACCACTGAACAGTTTAATAGCAGCGTAAGCGATGAAACCTAGCGTGATACCTTCTGCAATCGAGAAAGTAAGAGGCATTACCAAACAAGTAACCACAACTGGCGCAGCTTCTGTGAGGTCACGCCAGTCGATGCCAACAAGACCAGAAAGCATTAGGATCGCTACATAGAATAGCGCACCAGATGTTGCGTAAGCTGGAATCATACCTGCTAGTGGCGAGAACAACAGAGCCAGAAGGAACAGTACGCCAACAACCACAGCCGTTAGACCAGTACGGCCACCAGCTGCTACACCAGAAACACTCTCAATGTATGACGTCGTGTTAGATGTACCTAATAGAGCACCTACAGATGTTGCTGTTGAGTCAGCAAGTAGCGCTTTGTTTAGACGTGGAATGTTGCCGTTTTCGTCAGTTAGACCTGCTTTCTGTGAAACGCCAACTAGCGTGCCCGCAGTGTCGAACAAGTCAACGAATAGGAAAGCAAATACGACCGAGATCATGCCAACTTCGAACAGACCAGAGAAGTCTAGCTGCATGAAGGTTGGTGCGATGCTTGGTGGTGTCGACATGATGCCGCCCCATTGAACGTCACCAAAGATAAGACCAAGAATTGTCACACCCAAAATGGCGATCATAACCGCACCTTTCACACCACGGTGAACCAGCGCGATAGTCATAAAGAAGCCGATAGCCGCAAGTACAGATGGTAGCGAAGTGATGTTACCCATTGAAACTAGCGTTGCTGGATTATCTACTACGATGCCGGCATTTTTCAGTGCGATGAACGCAAGGAACAGACCGATACCTGCAGAGATACCTGTACGAAGAGAAAGTGGAATTGAGTTAATGATCCACTCACGGATCTTGAACACACTCAACACAATAAATAGTAGACCCGACACAAATACTGCTGCTAGCGCGACTTGCCACGTATAACCCATACCCAACACAACAGAGTAGGTAAAGAACGCGTTTAGGCCCATACCTGGAGCCTGAGCGATTGGGTAGTTTGCTACTAAGCCCATGATGAAACAGCCAATAGCCGCAGCAAGACACGTCGCAACGAACACAGCACCACGATCCATACCAGTATCTGCAAGGATTGCTGGGTTTACGAAGATAATGTAAGCCATGGTTAAGAAGGTAGTAACACCTGCGATGATCTCAGTGCGCACATTGGTGCCATTTTCACTAAGTTTGAATAGCCTTTCGAGCATGATCGAATCCTGTAAAGGGTAAAAAGTAAACGGTTGCGTAATCGATTGGCTCGAATTATAAAGTTATCAAATAACAAATTCCAGATAGAATTTTCACTCTAATGCGATTTTTTTCTTTGGATATGAAACCGATTCGCTAGCGTTTCAAACGCGATTAAAATTTAAAGCTTAATAAACAATAACTAACAATTAAGGCATTCAAGTAAGACAACGAGTGCAAACTGAACAATGTATTAAACTTTCAAACAGAAACATGGAGTTTTGAGCGTAAAACACTCACGAATTTGGTTAGCAAATGAAATAAGTTGGGGAAGCAAACCTAGAATAGGTGCTTAGCGGTGAGAAATCAGTCAACGTTCAGGATCGAGAGATAAAAAAACGCCACTCAATTTGAGTGGCGGTGAATCATGTCAGCACTATGCACTGAAAAAAAATTCCAATTTATAGGGGTGAACAAATTTGTTCGAGTCACACGCGTTGGCTTCAATTAGTAACCAAAGCTTGTTGGGTATACAAAGTTACCGGTGTAAACAGATTTGCTGTTCCAGAACATTGCACTTGGTAAACCTTTCATAAATATCACCTTCTAAATCAATTAATACTGTTAATTTGGTTGATTTCTCGGTTCCTTGGAGGCGACAAACGGACTCATCCTTTGAGCATTTCATTCTTCTCTCAGAAGCTGGTTACAAATATACCACCAAGAAATTTAATTACAAGCATTTTAGTGACAGAAATCACAAAACATTAATAAATTGATCTTCATTAAGAATTAACTGTAATTAAATTACACTTTAGTAAATTAAAAAATAACCAATCTTATAATTGATACTAATTGAGTTGCATTCGTGTATTTCTGTGTGTCCATAAACTGTGACAGTTCAAGGGCAAATCCTTTTATCCACATCTACTAGTAGCGCCCTTCTGGTGGTATGCTGAAAACAATTCAAAGCCGAAACCGGATTAGCATTTACTGCTAAACACTTATTAAATTTACGGTTTATATTTGGCAAAGCACATCAAAAGGAGTCCTCCGTGTCTGAATTCCATTCTGAAATCAGTACCTTATCACCTGCTCCACTTTGGCAGTTTTTCGATAAGATTTGTTCAATCCCTCACCCTTCTAAACATGAAGAGGCACTAGCTCAGTACATTGTGACTTGGGCAACAGAGCAGGGATTTGACGTACGCCGCGATCCAACTGGCAACGTATTTATCAAAAAGCCAGCAACACCGGGTATGGAAAACAAGAAAGGCGTGGTTCTTCAAGCGCACATCGACATGGTGCCGCAAAAGAACGAAGATACTGATCACGACTTCACTAAAGATCCTATCCAACCATACATCGATGGTGAATGGGTAACAGCGAAAGGAACAACACTAGGTGCTGACAACGGCATTGGTATGGCTTCTTGTCTTGCAGTTCTCGCTTCTACTGAAATCAAACACGGCCCAATTGAAGTTCTGCTAACGATTGATGAAGAAGCTGGCATGACTGGCGCATTCGGTCTTGAAGCGGGTTGGTTAGAAGGTGACATTCTTCTAAACACAGACTCAGAACAAGAAGGCGAAGTATACATGGGTTGTGCGGGCGGTATCGACGGTGCAATGACTTTCGATATCACGCGTGATGCAATCCCTGCAGGCTTTGTAACTCGTCAGCTTACACTGAAAGGTCTGAAAGGTGGTCACTCTGGTTGTGACATCCACACTGGTCGCGGTAACGCAAACAAACTTGTAGGTCGTTTCCTAGCGGGTCACGCACAAGAATTAGATCTTCGTCTTGTAGAGTTCCGTGGTGGTAGCCTACGTAACGCTATCCCTCGTGAAGCCTTCATTACCGTTGCTCTACCAGCAGAAAATCAAGATAAACTAGCAGACCTGTTCAACTTCTACACTGAGTTACTAAAAACTGAGCTTGGCAAGATTGAAACAGATATCGTCACTTTTAACGAAGAAGTTGTAACGGATGCACAAGTGTTTGCCGTTGCAGACCAACAACGTTTCATCGCTGCATTGAATGCTTGTCCAAACGGCGTAATGCGCATGAGTGATGAAGTTGAAGGCGTGGTTGAAACGTCTCTTAACGTTGGCGTTATCACAACAGAAGAGAATAAAGTCACCGTACTTTGTCTAATTCGTTCGCTGATCGATTCAGGTCGTAGCCAAGTTGAAGGCATGCTTCAATCAGTAGCAGAGCTAGCTGGCGCGCAAATCGCGTTCTCTGGCGCTTACCCAGGTTGGAAACCAGATGCAGACTCAGAAATCATGGCAATTTTCCGTGATATGTACGAAGGCATCTACGGTCACAAACCAAACATCATGGTTATTCACGCAGGTCTTGAGTGTGGTCTATTCAAGGAACCTTACCCGAACATGGACATGGTTTCTTTCGGCCCAACCATCAAATTCCCTCACTCTCCAGATGAGAAAGTGAAGATTGATACCGTTCAATTGTTCTGGGATCAAATGGTTGCACTTCTAGAAGCTATTCCAGAAAAAGCGTAATCTTAACCAGATACGACAAATACGAAAAAGGGTGCCGAGGCACCCTTTTTTTATTGCGAGTTTGCTATTAAAAGCACTTCGCAAATTATGCACGAGTTTGCGCGTATGCCGCTAGCTCATCCATAGAAGTCTTAGCAACCACTTCACCATCGATGTAGTAAGTCACAAAGTCACCTTCACGAACACCCATTAGCGTCGCTTTCTCACCGTTGTTGTAAGTGATATCCATTTGAACTGTGTTCTCGTCAAGCTGTTGCATTTGACCTTGTTCGATAACACGGTTGTTCGTTAGAGGACCAACAGGTGCAGTGGTTAGAGATTTATCTAACTGGTGGTTTACGTCGATGTAAGTATCCATCTTCTTGTCAAAGATGTGTGGCTTACCGTTTAGCGGGTTTTTACCAGTCCAAAACTCTAGTGAGTTGAACACGATGTAGTCAGCCGCAATAGCAACACCGTAAACTGGCGCCATTAGCATGTTTAGACCACCACGAGCGTAACGGTTATCAACAGCTTTCAAGTTGAAGCCCATAACGTAACCCGTTACAGCGTTGCTGCCTACACAGCCAGAAAGAGAAACTGCTACAGCAGTTAGTGCGCCAATTTTAGCGATCGCCTTTTTCATCAAAACCTCTAGTTAGATAGTATTAGGTCAAAAATTCGGCGGGGATAGTAGCGGATAAAAACCTTAGGTAAAAGACAGTTTTTCTCGAAAAAAATATTAGTATTAAATTTAACACAGTCTTATTTTTGTGATGAATATAACAATTTAAAACACAGCGTACAGCTACTCAATTAACACAAGAATTTCCCAAATGTACTTACACAAGCCATACACTTGGTGAATTTTTAATCTTTTCAATAAAAATTATTGTTCGTGACATTAAGAAGAATGATTAGTGTGATTTTGAACCAGTTGTTACATTGTTGCTAACGTATTCGATAGAGATGGTTTATGGCCAGAAGTAAAAAAAGCAAGGTGTTTGAGCTACTAGGACACCAAGTTCAACCAGGACAACGATTAGAAACCGAATTTGAAGCGGCGCAGCTTTACACACACTCTCCTCTTTCTATCCCTGTGGAAATTATCCACGGTAAACAAGAAGGTCCGGTGTTAATGGTAAACGCAGCAATCCATGGTGACGAGCTGAATGGCGTAGAAATCGTTCGTCAGATGATCAACCAACTGGACCCTGCAAAACTAAAAGGTACTGTGATTGCCGTGCCTATCGTTAACGTGTTTGGCTTCATCCATAAATCTCGCTACCTGCCAGACCGTCGCGATCTAAACCGTTGCTTCCCAGGCAGTGAAAAAGGCGCGTTGGCTTCTCGTATGGCACATGGGTTCTTCAACAACATTGCTAAGCGTTGTGACTATATTCTGGATCTTCACACGGGTGCGATTCACCGAACGAACCTACCTCAGATCCGCGCTAACTTGAGCAACCCAGAAACACTGCGCATCGCAAAAGCATTTGCAACCCCAGTGATCGTAGACTCTGCTCTACGTGATGGCTCTCTACGTAGTGAAGCAGAGAAGTGCGACATTCCTGTACTGACTTATGAAGCAGGTGAAGCGCTACGCTTTGATCCATTGTCGATCAGTGCTGGTGTACTAGGTGTGCAACGTGTGATGCAGGCTATCGGCATGCTACGTGCGAGCCGCAAAAAGCTACCAGAGCCAATCATTGCCAAATCCACCAGCTGGGTTCGCGCATCGGGCAACGGTATCCTACGTACGGTTGTGAACTTAGGTGATAAAGTAGAAGAAGGCGAGACTCTCGCTTACATCAGCTCGCCTTTAGGTCATGACGAGCTAGAGCTGTTAGCACCAAAAGGCGGTATCGTAATTGGCCAGCAAACACTGCCACTGGTTAATGAAGGTGATGCTATTTTCCATATTGCCTACTTTAAGCAAGACGATGATGTGGTTGAGCAAACAGTAGAAAGCTACATTGAAGAGCTGACTGAGTTTGATGTCGACCAAGTAACAACGGGGCAAATCCCGCTAGAAACGCAACAATAATTGCGAACTAGTATAGAAAGCTAACTTCCAAGCCCAGACTCCTTGTCTGGGCTTTCTTTTGTCGTTCAAATAGACACACTCACTAACTAACAGACCAAAAACCAAACAATAATCCAATTTACCGTCTAATCGTGGGTATAAAAGTTTACAGGAAAACCAAAAACCATTATTGATAACTAATCTCATTATCATTTATTAATCTTTTCAGCATTCATATAATCCCCGCCTCTCAAATTACGATAACAAATGAATATGAAACGATTATCGACCCATCGCTTAAAAGTAAGCCTTGTCTCGCTCGCAATGCTCAACTCAATTTCTCTCCATGCAACAGAAAGCGTCGACGAAGAACTCGAAGTCATTGGTGTCCGCTATACCAAACCGATTACCGTCGCAGAACCCGCTGAAACCATCATTGATTGGACCCAAATCGAAGAACAACAATACTCTAACTTCGCTGAAATGATTGATGCTGTGCCGGGGGCAACGCTCGACGGCGGAGCGCGTTCTGGTGGGGAACGCATTAATATTCGCGGTTTCGATAACCCTAGCGACATCGCCGTGTTTGTTGATGGGGCTCCAATTGGTTTCCAGCAATACCGCTACGGCACCTTCTTCTTTGACCCATTCTTAATTGGTGAAGCGGAGATCATCAAAGGCGCACATGACTACCGCGCTCTAAACGGTAAGTTTGGTGGGTCTATCCGAATCAAAACCAAAAGCGTTGACGACCTGCTTGGAGGGGATCGCAACTTCGGCGTTCGTGCGTCAACGGGTTATAACAACAATGGCGAAGAGAACTCATACACCCTCTCCCTTTATGGCAAAAATGACGCTGGCTTTTACTTCCTCGCAAATGGTTCAGTAAAAGACTCCGACGACATTAAAGTGGGTGGCGGTAAAACACTAGATTACTCAGGTTACGAACAAGAAAACATGCTCGTCAAAGTTGGGTACGAAAATGATGACCATGAATTTGAAATCAGTCACACACGATACAAAGATGAAGGCCGTAAACCATGGGCTAACCGTCGTGGTCAAATGCCAACCATTTCGGATTACAACATCAAAAAATATGGCTCGTTAGAAAAAGCACAATACGCTTACACGGTCTACAACGAATACAAAGACAATACGACGACAATCTCCTACCATTACATGCCGACTAGCCCGTACATTGATTTCAACATAAAAATGGCGCGTTCTGAAAACGACCGTCATTGGGTTCGTCCAGATATTGCCTTTGAAAAAATGTTCGTTTCCGTTGGCAGTTATGGTCATGAATCTTGGCTAAGCTACGAACGTGATTACATTGATGTATTCAACCAAGCGCAAATTGGTGACCATGCACTGGTTACGGGTCTTCAGTATCAAAAAACGGATCGTGATTCGTTAGTTTTCAATGCTTCTTACGATAATAAAGAGTCGAAAAACTACGGTTGGTATACCCCGTACTATGAACCATCGGGCACTCAGTCTATTTACGCGGCCTACATTGCTGACCACTATCAGGCAACCGACCGCCTGACGATTACTCCTTCTCTGCGTTATGAGTACATCACCAGCGAAGGAAAAGGTAATGCGGCGCCAGATTACAATGACCCAGCAGCCGGCCATGACTACAGTGAAACAAGCCACAAAGGCTTTAGTCCACGTTTGGATATCGATTTTGACGCGACCAACAATACTCGTTTGAACTTCTCTTATGCCTACGCCTTAAAAGCTCCAACCGTCGATAACATTTACTCTGTGCAATATGCTCGAGCAACAGCCACAGCTACGGCACGCGATCTCGATGTTTCTCGTATTCATGCTTATCAAGCCAGTGTGATTAATTTGGCCAAAGGATTGGTTAGCGAGCGCGACAACCTCGCAACAGAACTGACATTGTTCTATAACGATGTGAGTGACACTGTTGATATCCGAACCGGTGAAAACTTAGATAAAGACAGCGGTGATATTCAAAGTTGGAGCACAAACCTAGACGGCTTCAAAAACTACGGCTTCGAGTTGATTTCACAATACCGTATTAACGATTTCTATAGTGATTTCTCAGCGAGTTACATTCGCGGGAAAAATAAAGGTAGCTTATCGGATTCAACCGGCTCGGATGATGACTACCCGGGCGTCCCACCCTTGAATATTAATCTCGGTTTGGGCTACGAATGGCTTCCGGGACTGCGCTCTGGTTGGGAAGTTCGTTGGTACGATGCTCAAACCAAAACAGACGCGGCTGGTGATAACTTAAAAGTGAAATCACCAAGTGAGCAATACACGTTGCAAAATGCTTATGTCACTTGGGAAGTTCAGCAAGTGAAAGGGTTAAGTGTTGGAGCGGTCGTGAATAACTTAACAGACCGTTATTACGAAGCTTACCTATCTAATGGCGTGCCTTCTCCCGACCGAGAAGTGAAGGTCCAACTAACTTATCAATACTAATCAGGCTTTGTCTGATTACGAACCGAACCAAATTCGGAGCATACGTACTTGCTCCGAATTTTTCTTTTTATTCACCGTCACTTTTCACAGTATATCTAATGAAGAAGATTCAAATTACTTTTTTACTAACAAGAACGTTAATCACAATTGGCCTCGCCTTCCTCACTGCTCCAAGCTACTCACAAGAGAATATCTCTCAGTATTTAATGGATCAGAGTAAGACACTACCAGTAGAGGATCATTACGCTGCCAACATTTCAGATAACTTAAATCTAGACGCTCAGCCTGAAGCTTTGACTTGGGGAGAAAATGGGAAGTCAGGTCACTGTAACAACGCAAAAGGTGAGATTACCGAGGCAAGAGACTATGACTACGGTGAAGCTACCGATTTGTCAGATGGATTACGCCACATTGATTTGCAGCCAGTTCACACACCTAAAAAACTGCGCAAAGACCATACGTACAATACCGCTTCATCAGGAAGTTCAATGACATTCTCTGTTTCCTCTGACTGCTTATAACGACACAAATAAAAATGCCCCGAGATTAACTCGGGGCATTTTCAAATTCATTGTCGATGGTAGTCAATCACCATCAAACACACTGCGATTACTCTTCGTCAGTGTCTACGTCTGCTTCACGAGCTTGACGAGCTTCTTCTTTGCGAACTTTTGCCGCTAGTTGCTCTGCTTCACGCTCTTGACGTTGTACTGCTTTGCGCTCGTTACGAACTACTTGGTTTTGTACAAAACCTGCAAGTTCCTGCTCAGCCCAAGCTTGTGCTTTCTCTTCGCTGTCAAAACCAGTTTCACGTTTTGATACCACTACTTTACGAGAAGTCACCTGACGAGTGATCTCTGCGCTCCAACCGTTACGTTTTTCAGTTACGCGGATAGCAAATTTTGGATTTTTAGCCATTTATTTCATTTCCTAAGGGATTAATCAGGGATTCGGTCAACTTGATAACTCCATCTAAGCTGAGCTGTTTAACACCATCCCTTGGTAAGCGCGGTATTAGAGCATAAAAGTTACCGAAACGCTGCAAGTTTTTTAAGGGAGACGGGAGACGATTTCATTTGGAATACTTAGGAACAAATACTGTCAACACCTATTGAGTCCATGCATTGACCTCTAGTATTCCAGTACACACATCTCAATTCCTACAGCGAAGCCTTCCCGACTCTCGAAGCGCAGCGTCCTGTGTTCTCGATTCTTAAATAAAGAAAGCGCCGGTCTCTCAACCAGCGCTTATCGATTTTCGTTAACGTTGACGAACGACGTCGTGATTAACCGATGTTCTTGCGTGCGTTTTGGAACATACGCATCCAAGCACCGTTCTCACCCCAACCTTCTGGAGACCATGAGTTCGCAACTGTACGGAATACACGCTCTGGGTGCGGCATCATGATAGTTACGCGGCCATCTTGAGTCGTTAGACCCGTGATTGCATTTGGCGAACCATTCGGGTTGTTCGGGTATTGCTGAGTCGAATTACCGTGGTTATCCACGTAACGAACTGCAACCGTGCCTGACGCTTCAATCGCGGCTAGGTGGTCAGCATCACGCACTTCTACGCGGCCTTCACCATGAGAAACTGCGATTGGCATGCGAGAGCCTGCCATGCCATCGAAGAATACAGAATCAGATTTCTGTACTTCCACTAGGCTAAAGCGAGCCTCAAAACGCTCAGATTCGTTACGAACGAAGCGTGGCCATAGGTCTGCACCTGGGATTAGCTCTTTCAGGTTCGATAGCATCTGACAGCCGTTACATACACCTAGAGAGAAGGTATCTTCACGCTGGAAGAAGCCTTCAAACTGGTTGCGAGCTTGCTCGTTGAACAGGATAGACTTAGCCCAACCTTCACCCGCACCAAGTACGTCACCGTAAGAGAAGCCACCACAAGCGACTAGGCCCTGGTACTCTTCTAGAACCGCTTGACCGGTTAGGATGTCGCTCATGTGAATATCGGTTGCTTCAAAGCCTGCACGGTCAAAGGCTGCTGCCATCTCAACGTGAGAGTTAACGCCCTGCTCACGTAGGATTGCCATCTTAGGCTTAGCGCCCTTATTTATCATAGAACCGGCAATGTAAGGTGCTGCAATGTCTTCATTTACATCGAAGCTTAGCTTAACGTTTAGGCCAGGATCTGAGTTGTCTTTCTTCGCTTCATGCTCTTGGTCAGCACATGCTGGGTTATCACGTAGACCTTGCATCTTATGCGTAGTCTCCGCCCAGATAGTACGTAGTTCAGTACGATTACGCTCTAGAACTACCGTGTCACCAGAAGTAATCACTAGCTCATCAGATGCTTCTACTGAGCCGATTACATGAGAACATGCCTCAAGACCGTTTGCTGATAGCGTTGAAAGTACCGCGTCTAAATCTTCGTTCTTAACCTGAAGTACTGCACCTAGCTCTTCGTTAAATAGTGCTGCTAGTACGTCTTCACCTAGGTCAGCAATATCTGCTTTCACACCACAGTGACCTGCGAATGCCATTTCAGCAAGAGTCACGAATAGACCGCCATCACCTTTATCGTGGTAAGCCACTACTTGGTCATTCGCGACTAGGGCTTGAACGCCTTCGTAGAAGCCTTTCAGTTGTACTGCGTTGTCTACGTCTGCTGGCTTATCACCAAGCTGCTTATAAACCTGTGCAAGCGCTGTTGCGCCTAGACGGTTTTGACCATTACCTAGGTCGATAAGTACAAGGCTAGAAACACCTTTGTCAGTACGAAGCTGAGGAGTAATCGTCTTACGAACATCTTCAACACGTGCAAACGCAGTAATAACAAGAGATAACGGAGACGTTACTTCTTTCTGCTCGCCGTTCTCTTCCCACTTGGTCTTCATCGACATTGAGTCTTTACCAACTGGGATAGTTAGACCAAGCGCTGGACATAGCTCTTCACCAACTGCTTTCACTGCTTCGTAAAGACCTGCGTCTTCACCCGGGTGACCTGCTGGAGACATCCAGTTTGCAGACAGTTTAATGTGTTTGATATCACCGATGTTTGTCGCTGCGATGTTTGTGATTGCTTCACCAACCGCTAGACGAGCCGACGCACCAAAGTCTAGTAGAGCAACTGGTGTACGCTCACCCATCGACATCGCTTCACCGTGGTAAGTGTCGTAACTTGCTGCTGTTACTGCGCAGTTAGCAACAGGAACCTGCCACGGGCCAACCATTTGGTCACGCGCTACAAGACCAGTCACCGTGCGATCACCGATCGTGATTAGGAATGTTTTTTCTGCAACCGTAGGTAGACGTAGAACGCGATCCACGGCTTCATTTAGCTCGATACCGTCACGGTTAACCGCTGGGTTATTCGCTTTAAGCGTTTTCGCATCACGGTGCATCTTAGGCGTCTTACCAAGAAGTACATCCATTGGCATGTCGATTGGCGTGTTGTCGAAATGCGAATCTTCAAGTTTCAGTTCACGCTCTTCCGTTGCTACACCTACTACGGCGTATGGTGCGCGCTCACGCTTACAGATTGCGTCGAATACTTCCATATTCTCTGGCGCAACTGCCATTACGTAACGCTCTTGAGATTCGTTACACCAGATCTCAAGTGGGCTCATGCCCGGCTCGTCGTTTGGTACGTCACGCAGTTGGAATATACCACCGCGTTCGCCATCGTCTACAAGCTCTGGAAGTGCGTTAGAGATACCGCCCGCGCCCACATCGTGGATAAATGCGATTGGGTTAGCATCACCAAGCTGCCAACAACGGTCGATCACTTCCTGACAGCGACGCTCCATTTCTGGGTTTTCACGCTGTACCGATGCAAAATCTAGGTCTTCTGCTGATTGACCAGATGCCATAGAAGAAGCAGCTCCACCGCCAAGACCGATGTTCATTGCTGGACCACCAAGTACGATTAGGCTTGCACCGACTGGGATCTCTTTCTTCTGAACGTGCTCGTCACGGATGTTACCCATACCACCAGCAATCATGATTGGCTTGTGGTAACCACGAACCTCTTCACCTGCGTGCGAGTTCACTTTTTCTTCGTAAGTACGGAAGTAACCCAGTAGGTTTGGACGACCAAATTCGTTGTTAAACGCCGCGCCACCCAATGGACCTTCTAGCATGATGTCTAGAGCGTTAACGATACGACCTGGTTTACCGAAATCTGTTTCCCATGGCTGTTCAAAACCAGGAATACGTAGGTTAGATGTTGTGAAACCAACTAGACCTGCTTTTGGCTTACCACCGATACCAGTCGCGCCTTCATCACGGATTTCACCACCAGAACCAGTAGAAGCACCCGGCCAAGGAGAGATAGCAGTTGGGTGGTTGTGCGTTTCCACCTTCATTAGGATGTGCGCTTTCTCTTGGCTGTAACCGTACTGGCGAGTTTCCGGGTTCGGGAAGAAGCGACCTACATCTGAACCCACCATAACTGCTGCGTTATCTTTGTATGCAGACAGAACGTTTTCTGGTGTGGTTTCAAACGTGTTTTTGATCATCTTGAACAGAGACTTCTCTTGCTTAACGCCATCGATAGTCCAGTCTGCGTTGAAGATCTTGTGACGACAGTGCTCTGAGTTCGCTTGTGCAAACATCATTAGCTCAATGTCAGTCGGGTTGCGTTCTAGCTTATTTACGAACGCATCGTAAAGGTATTCGATTTCATCATCTGCAAGTGCAAGACCTAGGGTAACGTTTGCGTTTTCAAGCGCAGCACGACCGCCTTTTAATAGGTCAACGTCTGCTACAGGAGCAGGTTCTGCCGCTTGGAATAACGCATTTGCTGCATCGAAATCAGTAAATGTCACTTCCATCATGCGATCATGGATGAGTGCTTTTACATCAGCAATTTGAGCATCGTTAAGAGGAGTCGATGTCTCTACGTAGTATGCAGTGCCGCGCTCAAGACGTTTTACTTTGTCTAGACCACAGTTGATAGCGATATCAGTAGATTTAGAAGACCAAGGCGAAATAGTGCCCGGACGAGGCGTAACAAGAAGTAGAAGACCTTCTGGCTCATGCTCTTCGATCGTAGGACCGTAAGTCAGCAATTTTTCCAGTTTTTCCAACTCTTGAGCATCAAGGTCAGACTTTAGATCCGCAAAGTGCATGAACTCTGCGTAAATGCCAGTGACAGGCAGATCTTGTTCACGACAAAGTTCCAGTAGTTTATTAACACGAAACTCAGAAAGAGCTGGGGAGCCACGCAAAATTCTCATGTGCTTAGGTCTCTTATTGCAAGTGATTAAGGTGATATTGGAATAAATTCAGTGGGTTATACTGTTTTCTTCGAAGCTATTCCCGAAGGTTTTTCAAACCTATGCCGATGCCACCTCTTCGTTGCGAGCGCATTATATAGCAATTGTTTTTGTGATGTAACACCAAAAGCAACCGTTTGCGTCATTTTTTTCGTCAAATTTGATTTATACCCAAGTGACTTCAAGATTCAGGGTTCAGAGCAGTGTCACTGATTCAAGTTCAAGGAAAGCAACGCCGTGTAATAGCAAGCTCTTTCCAAGTTGTTTGACGATGAAATTGTTTCAGTGACACGCTCCCAAAGGGCGAGTTGCCTTGGCTCGAATGCATCGTTACCAATTATCAATTTAGAATCACTAGATTTTCAAATTGTTGCTTCGCTTTCAAACCAAGTCATTCTCGCTGAACCAAGTATCTCGAGGTTACTTGGGTATCCTTAAATGTCGATAAATCACACAATGTCGCACTCTATCTGCCTGATTCACTTTGCCCAACCAGCTCGCTTTGATATAAAGGCAACTAGAAATTTATCGAGACGTACCGAATTAATGCAAATAAGTCAGTTCAACCGACTCAAGCGCAGCGCCCTACTTTTCGCGTCTGTGCTTTTACTTTCTGCTTGCCAGATTGAATCGGAGCCAAAAAGTGAATTCGAGCAAATCCAAGAGCGTGGTGTCCTACGTGTTGGCACGCTAAACAACCAACTCTCCTACTACATCGGACCTGATGGCCCGGCAGGTTTGGATTACGAACTGGCACGAAAATTTGCTGAGCAATTAGGTGTGAAGCTGGAGATTCGACCAGCGTTTCGCCAAGCAGATCTCTTCCCTGCATTAAAGAAAGGCGACATCGATATTATTGCGACAGGTTTAAACCAAACTTCTGAAGCTGTACAACGTTTTCGTCCTGGACCCGCTTACTATTACGTCAGCCAACAAGTGGTTTATAAAAAAGGTCAGCTTCGTCCTCGCGACATTAATCAGCTGATCAATTATCAAGCTAAAAAAGACAGTAATGCGGAAGAAGGTTCAAATGCTGGGGCAGAAACTCTTCAGATAGTTGAACAATCTCAGTTTGTTCCAACCTTAACGGCGCTACAGAAACAATACCCAGACTTCCAATTTGAGATTGTTGGTGATGCGGATACGCGAGATCTACTCAAGCATGTCTCTACAGGTGAGTTACGTTTTACGGTAACCGATTCAGTAGAACTGTCTTTGGCACAGCGCCTGTACCCGGATCTTGCTTTAGCCTTTGAATTGACAGAAGACCAACCCGTCTCTTGGTTTACTCGTCGCTCTGAAGATGAAAGCTTCTACGCAATGTTGATCGAGTTCTTCGGCAACATTAAACAATCTGGCGAACTGGCGACTTTAGAAGAGAAGTACATTGGACATATCGAAGCCTTCGATTATGTCGATACTCGTGCTTTTATACGCGCACTGGACAATACCTTGCCTAAATGGGCACCGCTGTTCCAAAAATACAGTGAAGAGTTTGATTGGCGCTTGATTGCTGCATTGGCTTATCAAGAGTCTCATTGGAAACCAAAAGCGAAGTCGCCGACTGGCGTTCGTGGCATGATGATGCTCACGCTCCCTACCGCAAAAAGTGTTGGTGTAACAGATCGTCTTGATCCGGAACAATCCGTACGCGGTGGCGTGGAATACCTACGTCGTATAGTCGCACGTGTTCCAGATTCAATTAATGAACATGAAAAGATTTGGTTTGCCTTAGCATCATACAACGTGGGTTATGGTCATATGATGGACGCACGACGCCTAACTAAAGCACAAGGCGGCGATCCAAACGCGTGGGCAGATGTTAAAGAGCGTCTACCCTTGCTGCGCCAGAAGCGCTTCTACAGCCAAACACGTTATGGTTATGCTCGTGGTGATGAAGCACGCAACTATGTTGAGAACATTCGTCGCTACTATCAATCCATCATTGGGCATGTCAGCCAAAAGCCTGCGATTGACGAAGACACAGAAGATCTGCAAGTCATTCCACCACTCTCTCCAGATCTGTTAACGTCTGGAGCGGTGGAAACCTTAGCTGAGCAAGTTTCGGGAGCGGTCGAGACAACACCAAGTACTGAGGCCAGCCCAACTCAAAATGCAGAGCAAACGCCGAATCCAAAAGAAGAATAAACCTTTCGAAAATAGCGAGCTAACAGCTCGCTATTTTTTTATTGAGTCGACAACAGAAACTCACTAGAATCCCGTCTTTCGAGCTCATTTATCTAGCCAGTTTTTTCGTGGAATACCGAGTAACGGAAGAGAAACAGTGAGCTCAATTGGTCACCCTCTCCTTGATATGATGTCACCATCATCCATGAGTATGCATCATAAGAATGACATCTATTGATCATGAATCGGATACTTTGCTATGCGAGTGTCGGAGAGTGTGTTCGTTGTCTGCAAGAGGTTCTGATAATGAGAAAACGCAGAGTGCAGTCAAAACGTTTGAATAAAACAGTGGCTGCTAACCGCCGTAAGCGCACGCTTACAACCATGAAAAGAAAAGTCAGTGCACGTAATCGTGTTTTCGTTCACTTAGTGAATCACTGAAAACTTGAAGCAAACATCTACTGCACGGTAGGTGTTTGCTAAAAACAACCATCAAACTCCCTGTTATTCGTCTTTTGTTCCCTGTTCATTGTCCAACGCTTTTTGCGCCTGCTTCTTCGCTTTAATTTCTTTACGACGACGTTTAAAGAACGCCTGTAACTGACCTCTGCACTCCTCTTCCAGCAAACCGCTTTCTACTGTCGCATAATGATACGCGGCTTGGCTCTCAAACAAATTCAGAACGGTCCCTGCAGCGCCAGCTTTAAGGTCTGGTGCTCCATATACCACGCGCTTTACTCGACTGTGTAGTAACGCACCTGCGCACATAGGGCACGGCTCTAAGGTCACATAGAGCGTAGTATCAAGTAAACGGTAGTTCTCGAACACCTCACCCGCTTTACGCAAGGTTTGGATCTCAGCATGAGCGGTCGCATCGTGCGAACAAATAGAGCGGTTCCAACCTTCAGCAACCACTTCACCATCTTTCACAAGCACTGCCCCAACAGGCACTTCCCCATCCGCTTCAGCTTGCTCTGCAAGCTCTATCGCACGGCGCATAAATAGTTCGTCTTGAGGGGAGAATTGTGAGTCTGACAAAAGAGGCTCCAGTTTTGGGATCGGTCATTATGGAAAGTGGATTTTAACCTTCAAAGAGAGGAAGTGGAAGCGGGATGCGGGATGCGGGATGCGGGATGCGGGATGCGGGATGCGGGATGCGGGATGCGGGATGCGGGATGCGGGATGCGGCTTATTTTGTTTTTCTAGGAGCAAATTTTGTCAACGCTGTTTAAACTGAGTTTCTCTCATCAACCTTCCGGCACACCTCTCGATTTCAAAAGCGAAGCTTTCTATAGGACAAAGTTCATTCTTCGATTCCCGAAACCAAAAAAAGCGCCAGTCTCTCGACCAGCGCTTTCGAATTACCAATACCTAAATAGTTGGTGTTGTAGCTAGGCAACAAGCAAGTTCAGCCCTATGAGCATAGAGGCTCTATGTGATTAGGGTGAACTTGCGCAGTTAACAACGCTACAGCGCCAAATATGACGGTATTTACATTGTGTATGTGTATGGCGCTTGGATACCTAGAGGAATACCTAGCATCCAGTAAGCAACTAGGAAGATAGACCAGCCGATTAGCATCGCAATCGAGAATGGCATCATTAGAGAAGCTAGCGTACCGATACCTGTCGACTTCACGTAACGTTGACAGTAAACCACTACTAGAGGGAAGAATACCATCAGAGGTGAAATGATGTTCGATACAGAGTCACCTACACGGTAAGCCGCTTGAGATAGCTCAGGCGAGATACCCACAGCCATTAGCATAGGCACTAGGATAGGACCGATAAGAGCCCATTTCGCTGATGCAGAACCGATTAGAAGGTTTACAGAAGCCGTTAAAAGAATCATACCGATGATAGTTGCTTCACCTGGTAGGTTCATCGCTTTCAGGCCTTCCGCACCGTATAGCGCTAGCATCGTACCGATGTTTGATTGCGCGAATGCAGATAGGAACTGCGCACAGAAGAACGACATTACAATGTATGCGCCCATCGTAGACATAGTATCCGCCATCGCTTTGATGATGTCGTTACTTGTCTTGAACGTGCCAGAAACGCGACCGTAAACGTAACCCGGAATGATAAACAGGATGAAGATCAGTGGAACGATAGACTTCATGATTGGCGCAGAGAACGCTGTGATTTCACCTTCAGGTGAACGCAGTGCAGAGTTTTCTGGGATAAGTGCCACAACAAGAAGTGCGATACCTGCCATCATAGCCCAACCAGCGTAACGGAACGCTTTTGATTCAGTTTCAGTGAAAGAACCAAGATCTGGTGCTTTTTCTGCATCTTCATCAACAGGCGTGTTCGCTAGGCGAGGTTCGATGATTTTCTCAGTTACGTACCAACCAATAGCAACGATGATTACTGAAGATAGACCAGTAAAGAAGATGTTCGCTAGCGGGTTAACCACGTACTCAGGGTCAAGAACCTGTGCCGCTGTTTGAGTAAAGCCAGCTAGTAGAGGATCGATACCTGAAGGGATGAAGTTTGCAGAGAAACCACCTGATACACCAGCAAACGCAGCTGCGATACCCGCTAGAGGGTGACGACCTGCTGCGTGGAAGATGATACCACCAAGAGGAATAACTAGAACGTAGCCCGCATCCGCCGCAGTGTGCGATACGATTGCCACAAGAATTAGCATTGGAGTAAGAAGTTTTGCTGGCGTGAAGTTCAGCATCTTCTTAAGACCAGTGGTGATGAAGCCAGACGAATCGGCAACACCCACACCTAGCATCGCAACAAGTACGATACCCAGTGGAGCAAAGCCAGTGAACGTTGTCACCATGTTAGCAAGGAAACTTGCTAGTGCTTCACCCGTAAGAAGGTTAGTAATAGTAAGAGCTTCGCCAGTTCGAGGGTTTAGAAGGTCGAAAGAAACATTCGACAAAAGTGCAGACGCAGCCCAAGTAATGATTAGTGCCCAGAAGAACAGAATCGCTGGATCAGGAATTTTATTACCCGCTCTTTCGATAAAGTTCAGAAAGCGATCCATCCCGCTCGGCTTCGGTGACGGTGCTTTATTTACAGCTTGGTTACTCATGGTAACTCCATATGAATGATGTTGGTGCCATGGCCTATTTGAGTAATTATAACGGCCTATTTTCAACCGAGCATTCTATTAAATAGTGATTAAGAAAGCACAAGGTTCTATGTTTTTTTCCATATTTGGAGACATATTTTGCAAAAACGACATATCAATTAAACATAAAAAAAACAGTAGCACACCATTCGCATTAACAGTTATAAAACCACCTATTAACTACCAAAAACAGCAATAAAAAGCACAAATGTTAACGACAAAGGTAATGACGAGAAAAATACAAAATCGTTAGTTTTCGAATTCACTGTACTGCGAAATCATTGTTTTCAACTCAAGGGATTGCGTCTCCCCCATGCGGTCTTGCCAGCTGGAGGTCACAATGATGGTCTTCAATGATCCAGAGACTGTCGCCGCCGGAACTTCCCATTCCACGGTATAGACTCCCGTAGCAGAAGATCCTGTTGCAATCGAAGCAAAGGAAGCGGTAGAGATGGTAGAGATGGTAGAAAGCGCATCAGAAGCCCCGCGAGTCCTAAACCATTCGAGCTGATTTTCAGCTAAACGCAGCGCTTCAATACTGTGGATAGCATATTCTGATTTACGCTCCATGTAGATTTGCAACTTTGTTAGACCAAGCGCTCCGATTCCCAATAGCAGAAAAGAAATCAGCACTTCGATTAAGCTAAAACCTTGTTGTTTAGAGATCATTCCAAGAGCCTTTTTTCCAACGGAAGTTAATAATCGGATCAACTACCTCATCGATGTTATCTCGGTTGTATGCAAAATTTAGAGAGTTAACAAAATAAGCACTATAACCAGGGCTATCTAACACTTGTCCACCCGAAAAACTAAAGGAACCGCGTTGGAGGTAAACGACTTTATCTAAAGCAAGCGTGGGAAAGTTAGCCGCATCTCCAAAGTGATCTTTGGCCTCGAATAAATCCCAATGTGTATCTAACCCTGTAAGTGAGTTGGTTGTGAGTTGATAAAGCATACCGGGGAAAGTCATAGAGCCATGTACAGCGAAGATACCATCTTGAACCAAGAGTAATATTGGAGCTTCTCCTGTTGCATCAAAGGCTTCGTTGAGATAATCAATGCCACCTTTGATTGGTACCCCATCAGAATCATTCTCATAACCTCCAGAGCTATTCTTTTTCGAGGAAGTAAACTCACAGGACCCAGTCACCCAAATATGAGTTTTACCTGCTGAAATTTGCTCCCCAACTTTCTTTCCACAATCGGTAACAATTTGATTGGTTGAATCATCGTAATCAATCGCAGTAAAACCCCAGTCAGATTTCACAGAATCCCAATTACTACGCTGCTCTCTAAAAATGTCGAAAAATGGCTCTAGATCTGCATCTTGAATAAAGTCCTCACCATAGCCAGAGTCAGAAGCAGTGACACTTTTATGCTCAGATTTACAATCTATGTTGTTGTGAACAAAATCTGCATAAGGCGCTGAGCCATGGATAACCCCTTGATTAGTCGCCCCAGCTCGAGAATGGAAAGCATTTTTATAGCGAATAGCCACACATTCCCACCCACTACCGACTAACTCTCCAGGATCTGGTGTCGAAAAAGCAGAGCTGCCATTCACATATAAATCAGTGCTACTTTTTAGTGCTCCAGAAGCTCTTCCACGAGATAGAACTAGTTGCTTTTCAATGGTTCGACTAGAACTCGCAACGGGCTGACTTAGCACCTTATTGTCGGGTTCTAAAGTTAGTTGATGCAGGTCTAACGGTGTTTCACATCGGTTTGAAATTAGTGACGTTGCAGAAGAAACATCACCTGTACTTTGAACTAAAGAATAGAAACACTCTAATCCCCCCTCAGCTAACCAATGTTCTTGTCGAGCTTCAATTTGGTTGTTTGCTCGCTTAATTTGATAAAAAAGGGATTTATAGCTTCCTAGTGACATCACCAGCGCTGCAACAAGCAACACACTGACGACCAATAACGCGGCGGCACCTTGCTGTTTTCTCATTACTGCCAATTCCTTTGCTTCACTGTAAACGACTGCTCTGTTCGAATATCAGTCGCATCTTTTAACTCTGTCCCTAACGTAACCGTTACCATTGCAGTCTCGGCGTCGGTATTTTTTACCGTAGCCGCGGCCAACGTAAATTGATTCACATGAATCGCTTTCTTATCAAAAAGCGTGTTACATGATCCCGTTCCAGATAGAGCGATGACATCAGCTACACTCCAGATCGTTGTTTGTTTTTTTTCACATACAAACAGAGATTCTGGTGTATCGACGCGTTGTTCATATACAACGTTTTTATACAAAGCCGTCGCTCCGGAAACCCCGATATTGTAGGCGTAAGCAATCAACCCCATACCCGGAGCATCAAGGGTGTAGATAGTATTACTGGCTCCTGAAATCTTCACGGAGTTACCATCAATACCATCGAACCCAGCGCGTTGAATGTCGTTCCTCAACATCTGTAAAACGCTGGCTGTATTTTGCAATAGCATCAGTTCCTTGGAGCGCTCCATTGCAGCCTTTTGACCGCTGATATACAGCGAACCAACAATAGCGAGAGAAATGAGCCCCAAAGAGGACGCAATCATAAACTCAACGAGGCTCGCCCCTTTTTGCTTTAACATATCAACCCTTACTAAGAGCAAGTGGAATAGCCAAAGTATTCAGTTGAGTTGTTATCACTGCATACTCGAACACGGGCGGAAAGTGTGTGGGAAATAAGCTTAAGCGCTTTTGCAGATTCTCCAACCGGATAGAATTGGATATTGCCCGAAGAAGGGCGACCATGAACATCATCAAAGCTTATTTGACCAGACGAATAACTAGGTGTGACGACTATCCCGTCATAGGGAACGCCAGAAAAAGAAAATAATACGGTCCCAGCACCTTCGGTTCCATTGTCAGTTAATTCAATGCGCCAATCACCATCGCTCGATGAGTTTCCAGACATGATGATATGCGCCCAAAGTCGCTCACGACGCAATACTGCTTCAGATTTCCCCTGAATAACAAAACCATGCAGCTCATCTGCTAATCGCTGCATTTTGTTGGTTTCAAACACATTTTGAAAAGATGGTGCCGCAGCAGCTAACAATATGCTCATTACAGCAATGGTGATTAAGAGCTCCAGTAACGTAAACCCGCGAGGCATTTCCCAAATTCCTATGCAAACGGCGAGAGGGCCGTAATTCATCTTGCACAGATGCTATCACCTGAGAAAAATAGTCGGAAAAGTGAAAAGGGAACTACTCGTCATGATTCGAATTTCTAGTTGTAACGGATACAACAGACGATTAAGAGGGATGACATTGATCGAATTACTGATTGCAGTCGTGATTGTTGGGATCATTGCAGCTATTGCTTATCCATCTTACTCAGGTCATACGATCACATCGCATAGAACGGTCGCGTTGAGTGATATTAGCCGCATTCAGTTGGAGCTCGAAACATCTTACAACGGTGGCTATGACTGGAGCGGGATTATATCTGGAGGTAGTTGTACGATCTGCGATTCGGACACAGACCGTTTCTCCTTTGCTGTCGCAAGTTCAGCAACAGTGGCATACACAATTACGGCAACCGCGAAATCTGATCGTGGGCAAGATGGGGACAGTTGCTTTCCTAGCGACCAAGATAAAAAAATAACACTCACTTCAACCAATATTGAATCGCCAAGCGAGTGCTGGAACTGATCAAGCCGCCTTCTCTGGCGACAAGAAAACAGATACGAAAAAGCCCGCATTGATGCGGGCTTCTTATTAAATTTTAACTTAGTCAGCAATTAGCTAGTTAAGTCATCAAAGAACTTCTTCACGCCGTTGAAGAAGCCTTCAGATTTTGGTTTGTGCTTAGTCGCAGCATCACCACCACAAGACTCATCAAACTCTTTAAGCAGTTCTTTTTGGCGAGAGCTTAGGTTAACAGGTGTCTCAACCACTAGCTTAACGATTAGATCACCAACACCGCCGCCACGAACGCCTTTCACACCTTTACCACGCATACGGAACATACGGCCAGTTTGCGTTTCTGTCGGTACTTTAAGGTTCACACGACCATCTAGCGTAGGAACTTCAACTTCACCACCAAGTGCTGCCATTGCAAAGCTTACTGGTACTTCACAGTACAGGTTGTTACCTTCACGTTCGAAAATATGGTGCTCTCTTACATGAACTTGAACATATAGGTCACCCGCTGGTGCGCCCATTTCTCCAGCTTCGCCTTCGCCAGATAGACGAATACGGTCGCCAGTATCAACACCTGCTGGGATCTTAACGTTAAGCGTTTTCGTTTTCTGTTTGCGACCTTGACCATGACATTCATTACATGGGTCTTTGATGATCTTGCCTTTACCATGACAGGTAGGACAGGTTTGTTGAACTGCAAAGAAGCCTTGACGCATCTGTACTTGACCATGGCCATGACAGGTGCCACAAGTTTCAGCCGTTGAGCCTTTCTTCGCGCCACTGCCATCACAGGTATCACAGTGGACTAGCGTAGGCACTTCGATCTCTTTAGAAACACCGCGAACGGCTTCTTCTAACGACAGTTCCATGTTGTAACGCAGGTCCGCACCACGTTGTGCTCGCTGCTGACCACCGCCACGACGGCCGCCGCCAAAGATATCACCAAATACATCACCGAAGATGTCGCCGAAATCAGCGCCACCGCCACCAAAACCGCCGCCGCCGAAGCCGCCACCGCCTTGTTCAAAAGCCGCATGACCATACTGGTCGTAAGCCGCTTTCTTTTGAGGCTCAGTTAGAATTTCGTACGCTTCTTTTACTTCTTTAAACTTGTCCGCAGCAGACTCATCACCCTGGTTACGGTCTGGGTGGTATTTCATCGCTAGACGCTTGTACGCCTTTTTGATATCGCGCTCAGAGGCATCACGGCTTACGCCTAATACTTCGTAAAAATCACGTTTTGACATGTTCTTCGTCACCAATTATTTACTGCAAACGGCATCGATTCACCGCTTGGTGTTTGTATCATTCTAGCTAAGTGCACTTATTGCAAAATACTTAGCTAGAAGGACAACGTTGACAAACAGACGGGCGTAAGAGTTACCCCAAACGCCCGTACACAAAGTCTTATCGACTCTAGGCGACCGTAGTCGACTAGTTAAGAAAGCTTATTTCTTGTCGTCTTTAACTTCTTCGAACTCAGCATCAACTACGTCGTCTTCTTTAGACTGTTGAGCATCAGCGTCAGCACCTTGTGCTTGTTGAGCTTGAGCTTGTTGTTGAGCGATTTCCATTAGCTTTTGAGCTGCAGTCATAAGCGCTTGAACTTTCGCATCGATTGCTTCTTTGTCATCACCCTTACGAGCAGTTTCAAGCTCAGCGATAGCTGCTTCAATCTTCTCTTTCTCATCTGCAGGTAGTGCTTCACCAGCTTCTTCTACTTGCTTACGAGTACCGTGAATCATTTGGTCAGCTTGGTTACGTGCAGCCGCTAGCTCTTCGAACTTTTTGTCCGCTTCTTTGTTAGCTTCTGCTTCTTGAACCATTTTCTCGATGTCTTCGTCGCTTAGGCCGCCAGAAGCTTGGATAGTGATCTTCTGTTCTTTACCTGTTGACTTATCTTTCGCAGATACGTGAAGGATACCGTCAGCATCTAGGTCGAAAGTTACTTCGATTTGTGGCATACCACGAGGCGCAGCTTGAATGCCTTCTAGGTTGAATTGACCTAGAGACTTGTTGTATGACGCTTGCTTACGCTCACCTTGAAGAACATGGATTGTTACCGCGTTCTGGTTGTCTTCTGCTGTAGAGAAAACTTGGTTAGCTTTAGTTGGGATAGTTGTGTTTTTCTCAACTAGCTTAGTCATTACACCGCCCATTGTCTCAATACCTAGAGACAGTGGTGTTACGTCTAGTAGAAGTACGTCTTTTACTTCACCTGCAAGTACACCGCCTTGAACTGCAGCACCCATTGCTACTGCTTCATCAGGGTTTACGTCGCGGCGAGCTTCTTTACCGAAGAACTCAGCAACCTTCGCTTGAACCATAGGCATACGAGTCTGTCCACCAACTAGGATTACGTCAGTGATGTCGTTTACAGATAGGTCAGCGTCAGCTAGAGCAACTTTTAGTGGCTCAAGAGAACGTTGTACTAGGTCTTCAACTAGAGATTCTAGTTTCGCACGAGTCACTTTCACGTTCATGTGCTTAGGACCAGTCGCGTCTGCAGTCACGTAAGGTAGGTTTACGTCAGTTTGAGAAGTAGAAGAAAGCTCAATTTTCGCTTTTTCTGCTGCTTCTTTAACACGTTGCATCGCTAGTGGATCGTTCTTAAGGTTGATACCTTGCTCTTTGTTGAACTCGTCAACTAGGTAGTTGATTAGACGTGTATCAAAGTCTTCACCACCAAGGTGAGTGTCACCGTTAGTTGCTAGAACTTCGAAAGTTTTCTCGCCTTCAACTTCATCGATTTCGATGATAGAGATATCGAATGTACCACCACCAAGGTCGTATACCGCAATAGTGCGGTCGCCGCCTGACTTATCTAGGCCGTATGCTAGAGCAGCCGCTGTTGGTTCGTTGATGATACGTTTAACTTCTAGACCTGCGATACGGCCAGCGTCTTTTGTTGCTTGACGTTGAGCATCGTTAAAGTAAGCAGGAACTGTGATAACTGCGCCAGTTACTTCCTCACCTAGGAAGTCTTCAGCAGTTTTCTTCATTTTTTTCAAGATTTCAGCAGAAACTTGAGGAGCAGCCATTTTTTGGCCTTGCGCTTCTACCCAAGCGTCACCGTTGTCAGCCTTAACGATTTTGTAAGGCATGATTTCGATATCACGCTGAACTTCTTCATCTTCAAAGCGACGACCAATTAGACGCTTAATTGCAAATAGCGTGTTAGTTGGGTTTGTAACCGCTTGACGTTTTGCAGGTTGACCTACTAGCGTTTCACCATCGGTATATGCAACAACCGATGCCGTTGTGCGTTCGCCTTCAGCGTTTTCAATTACACGAGGTTTGTCGCCGTCTAGTACAGCAACACATGAGTTAGTAGTACCTAAGTCAATACCAATGATTTTACCCATCAGGCTATCTCCGAATAAATTCTATTTTCGTTTTGCTATATCCCCTATGTGGGGACGTAGAATCGGGTTTCAACCCTTGCTCACAAACAAAAATAATTATGTTTGCTTCTCTTATGCCCAATAGATAAGGGCTGCAAATGGCTTTTCAAGGGAAAGAGTAAAAAAAATTGAAAAAAGTTGTGCAAAAGGTGGAGGCGGGATTCTCGAATCTCGGAGCGCAGCGTTCCATAGGACGAAGTCCGTTCCCGAAGCGAAGCGTCTATTAAAAAGAAAAAGCGAGGCCCTAAGACCTCGCTGTGAATTCGATTAAGTGAGCGATTAAGAATTACGCACTCGCTTGTGCTGGTTCAGCATCCACGGTTTCTTCTTTACCAATCTCGCCTTCAGACTTAGCAACAATCGTGTTTACTGCTGTATCGCCGACTACGTTAGATGATGTACAGAACATATCGTTAATACGATCAACCGCTGCAACGATTGCTAGACCTTCTGGTGGTAGACCCAATTGGTGAAGGATAACACCAACCATCACTACACCGCCGCCAGGAACACCGCCAGCACCGATAGACAGTAGCAGAACCGTGAAGCCTAGAGTCACTAGGTCAGATACCGCAATAGGCTGACCAAACGCGTTTGCACAGAATACCGCTGCGATTGCGATGTAGATTGAAGCACCTGCCATGTTCATAGTTGCACCTAGTGGTACACCAAAACCAGCTACCGACTTAGACACACCAATCTTGTCAGTAAGAGTACGCATCGTTACTGGGATCGTCGCATTTGAACTTGCTGTAGATAGAGAGAACAACACTTGTTCACGCGTCTTACGAGAGAACTCGCGCGCAGAAATACCCGTGAACATTTGAACCGCTAGAGGGTAAACCACGAAGATCCAAAGCACTAGCATTGAAACCACAAGAGCAACGTAACCGGCTACTGATGCAAGCGTACCCGCATCCAAGGTTGCACCAAGTTGAATCATCAGAGCAAATACACCGTATGGCGCTAAGCTCATTACGAGACCAATTAGTTTCATCATGATTTCGTTCGCCATCTTAAAAGTACGAACCGCAGGGCCGCCTTTTGAATCAAGCGCTTGAATTGCAAGACCTGTCAGAATTGCCATAAAGATGATTTGTAGCATGTCGCCATTTGCAAACGCTTGTACAGGGTTGCTTGGAACAATGTTCACAACCATAGAGAAGATGTCTGGTGTTTCTGTTGACTTAAGCGCCACAGAATCAGAAATCGTACCCGCAAGGTTTGCACCTGCACCAGGCTGAACAATCATAGCAACAGTAAGAGCAGCAATGATCGCGACGACGGTATTTAAAATGTAAAGAGTAAAAGTTTTACCACCCAAGCGACCAAAAGAACGAATGTCTTTAAGTTCCACAATGCCACATACAATTGATACATAAACCAGAGGAACAACCAGAAGTTTAATCAGCGAAACGAACATGCCGCCCGCACCTTCTGCTGCACCTAGAATATAGGTATCAAAAATCGCAATACCGCTAAATAAGTACTGAATAGCTGTACCCAGCACGAGGCCGGCGAACAAGCCGATAAAAATCTTACTAGAAAGCGATTTATCCATCATAAATCTCCGAAATGTTGTGTTTGCTATTTATATTTTTATAGTTACATCTGCTAATTTTTACGGCAGACCTCGCGAATAATACACATCGGAGTTACAAAATAAAGGCTTTCTTTACAAGAATGTTAATAACTAACATTAAAAGTAAATCACCAGTTCTAGATTGATATTCAGAATTTTATTTTGAAGACAAGTCATAACAGGTACTTATAGACACAGCATCCCATAAGTAAGCAAGATAAAGAGAGAATATCTCCTATAGGAAAATTATTTGCCAATAGGAAAAAGTTTGAAGAGGATCAAATTTCGAAATTTAGCTCATATTCAGAGGAGTGAATATGAGAATGACAATGTTTGAAACAAAAATGCCCACTGAGAACCAGTAGGCATTTAAATAAATATATATCAGTAGGTTACTGAATTATTTTGCAACCATAACCATTGCAGGACGTACCACGCGACCGTTTAGCTCGTAACCTTTTTGCATTACGAACATAACGGTATTTGACTCATGGTCAGGGCTTTCTTGGATAGACATCGCTTGATGGAATTCAGGGTTGAAAGCTTCACCTTCTGGATTGATCTCTTTCAAACCAAATTTCGATACTGCGTCTACAAACGTCTTATGCGTTAGCTCAACACCTTCAAGAATTGGCTTAACCACTTCATGCTCAGCATCAGCAGCTTGGATAGCACGCTCTAGGTTGTCGATAACAGGAAGAAGCTCTTCAGCAAACTTGTTCAAAGCGTATTTACGCGCTTTATCAATTTCTTGCTCTGTACGGCGACGCATGTTTTCTACTTCTGCTTTAGAACGTAGAACGGCATCTTGCTGATCTTTCACTTTCGTTTCACTTGATAGAAGTGCTGCTTCTAGTTGAGCAATCTTAGCGTCTTTTTCATCACCAATGTCTTCAAGTTCAGCTTCTGCTTCTTGAGCTGCTGCCTCTACTTTCTCAGCCTCTTCGATGATCTGATCAAGCTCGGCTTCAGTAACTTTGTTTTCTTCGTTGCTCATGATATCTCCAGAATCAACATAATGTCCTCAAAGCTTACGCACGTTTTGCGGGCTCTAACCACATTAAAATTCGCATATTTAGGTAACTTGCCATTATTATGGGGATGAAGATTCCTGATTCAAGCCTCTTTAATGCGGAAATGCTATGAAAAACCCATGTAACGTGATCGCGATTATCGGAAAACCTCGAGATCAGCAGGCTATTCAAACTCATAGAGAGCTTTACCAATGGTTAACCTCTGAAGGTTACCAAGTGTTTATCGATGACCGCCTTGCTGCAATTTTAGACGATATTCCACAAAATCAATTTGCCAGCCTAGTGGAACTTGGTAAAAACGCCGATCTTGCTATTGTCGTTGGAGGCGATGGCAACATGTTAGGCGCAGCTCGCATTTTATCTCGCTTTGATGTCGCAGTGATCGGTGTGAACCGAGGTAACCTTGGTTTCCTAACGGACCTTAACCCCGATGATTTCAAAACGGCATTGAAAGCCGTTCTGAATGGCGAATATATTGAAGAAGAGCGATTTTTACTTGAGGCCGAAGTGCATCGTCATGGCCAAATTAAAAGCCACAATGCCGCCCTAAATGAAGCAGTACTTCACCCTGGTCAAGTCGCACATATGATCGAGTTTGAAGTTTACATTGATGACAGTTTTGCGTTTTCGCTGCGCGCCGATGGTTTAATCGTTTCAACTCCAACAGGTTCAACCGCTTATTCCCTTTCCGGTGGTGGTCCTATCTTGTCGCCAAGCTTGAATGCAATCTCTTTGGTACCTATGTTTCCTCACACTCTTTCAAGCCGTCCTTTGGTGGTTGATGGAAAACGACGCATTAAATTGATCGTGTCACCAGAAAACCGCGGTACGCAAGAAGTCAGTTGTGATGGACAAGTTTCACTACCGGTTTCTCCAGGCGATGAAGTTCATATTTATCAAAGCCCGAATGTACTTAAACTGATCCACCCAAAAGACTACAGCTACTACCACGTGCTAAGAAACAAGCTCGGTTGGTCAAGCAAATTGTTTTAACAAGAAAGGTTGATGTGAAGGCATCAACCTTTTTTCTATGCTCTCATTAACTCCAATTTCATCGCCCACCCAAGGCGACACAGATTAATTCCTTGTTAAATTTAATTTTATAAAACTTGATCTTGTGGGTAAAATTTATACAAAATTCTGAGCTCAAATTGAAAGGTGTCCGACTGATGATATTCTCAGTATGAATAGAACATAAACTCTAATTCATACTTATTATCTCAAAGGGCACATTATGAAAAAAACAATGATATTGTCCGTTCTCAGTACGTTAGCGCTTGCTGGCTGTCAATCTGAGGAGGCAAAGGTTACCGATATATCAAACGCAAAAGCCGAGGACATCTCGAATACCAAGCGGACACTAGCTCTGCAACTCAGCGAAAGTTATGCCAACATAGAACCCATGCTGCGCAAAGACATCACTGCCGAACACATTAATGTCCCCCTTTCCTCATTCGTCGAACAGAAACCTTTATCAGCATTTAGCCAACAACTCATACAAGCCGATACACAAATTCGAGCGTGGAAAGGCATCTCTGAATACTCCGATCAATTGCTTGAAGTTCGACTTGCAAATGAAGAAATGCTCGGCGTGTGGCAAGAAGGGACCGTCGACCCACTCTTTGCTTTCGAACCAACAGGGGATGATGAGCAGTGGCGTTACATCGAAGCTTACGATGTTTATGGCCAAGTCCACCAACTCGATGTCTATCAACTTCCAGACGTGCCTGTATTGGTTGTCGACAGCAACAGCTCTGCAGAGCTAAAAGCTGGGCTACAGGCTATGCAGGCAGAAATGGGCAAGCAACCATGGTCCAACCCTATATGACTGACATCGCAAAGGCTCAAAAATCTCTTTTCTCCCACACAGAAAGTACACCTCAACCAATTCAAGCTACGGTTTTGAAGAAGATTCGTCTTGCCAATGACCAAGAGCCTTGGATTTCAGGAAAAGCTGAAATGTACGCCATTGTCACAGGTGTAAACCCTACGCGTGATGAACCCACTTTGGATCTCGTCGAGCTACCTTATTTGGATTACGACAACACCACCTACTTACCCAACCAAATCATCATTCACTGGTCTCGTTACCGTTGGGGGGCGGCGGATATCGTCTTAATGGAGCAAGATGACGGCACCGATTACAAACAGTTAGCCAAACTGCTTGTTCAGGTTGCAGAAGAAGTCCTGAAGACAATTCCAGATCCCGAAGTTCAGGCCTATGCCATTATTCCTCAGATCACCAACAAAATTATCGATGCGATTCCGGATGGCGCACTCACTAACGATGACGATTTTGTCGATGTGTATTACACCCTGATGCAAGACACTTCCTATGTCGACCATCCTGGATCAGGGGTTAATGCTGTGGCAACGTTTGAGCCGCTCACAATTAACCCAACTCGACCGTAACTTGTTCAATTTTAATAGGTCGTTGCATTTGCTCGGCCTATTTTTCTCTTCACCATCACAAAAAATACCTTCTTCCTACAAAAAATCCAGCAGCCACCTTTACTGTATAAAGAAACAGTATATACTGTTTTCTTATACAGTATTGTTCAGTTATACAGGTAAATAAAAATGCTGGCTCATCTAAGTGTTAATAATTTTGCGATTGTTAAGTCTTTACAGCTCGAGCTTTCAAAGGGCATGACCACCATCACTGGTGAAACAGGTGCAGGTAAATCTATTGCAATTGACGCATTAGGTCTTTGTTTAGGCGGGCGTGCCGATGCAGGCATGGTACGACAAGGCGAAGAGAAAACAGAAGTCAGCGCCGCCTTTTTACTGGACAACAATCTACACGCAACGCGTTGGCTAGAAGATAACGACCTGCTGGATGGCAGCGAATGTATCTTGCGTCGCATCATCACGAAAGAAGGCCGTTCTAGAGCCTTTATCAATGGCAGCCCAGTCCCTCTTTCACAACTCAAATCTCTTGGGCAGTTATTGATCAACATCCATGGACAGCACGCGCATCATCAGTTGATGAAGAGCGAGCATCAAATGGCCATGCTGGACCAATATGCTGGACATTTAAACCTACTAAAAAGCACACGCAGTGCTTACCAGCATTGGCGTCAAGCAGACAACAACCTTAAGCAACTAAAAGAGAACAGCCAGCAAAATCAGGCCCAAAAACAGTTGCTTGAATACCAAATTAAAGAACTGAATGAGTTATCGCTAGGTGAAGAAGAATTCGCAGAGCTCGAGCAAGAGCACAAACGACTGTCCAATAGTGGTGAACTCGCCACTACCTGTCAGCAAGCCCTCGAACTTATTTACGAAGGTGAAGAAGTCAATGCGCTTGGTATTTTGCAATCGGCCAATCACTCCCTAATCCAGTTAGCCGAATTGGATGAGAAGTTAGCTGAATTGCCAAACATGCTGGCAGAGGCAATGATCCAGCTAGAAGAAACCAAAAACGAACTTCGCAGCTACCTAGATGGCATTGATGTCGATCCCGGTCGCATGGCTTATGTCGAAGAACGTTTTTCAAAAGTGATGTCGATGGCTCGCAAACACCATGTTATGCCCGATGAGCTATACCAACATCACCAAGATCTTCTTGCACAAATCGAAGCATTAGATTGCTCTGACGAGCGTCTGGATGAACTCGCTCAAGAAGTAGAACAGAAATACCAAAGCTTCTTAACTCAAGCAGAGAAGCTGCACAAGTCACGTAGCCGTTACGCAAAAGAGCTGAACAAACTTATCACGCAAAGCATGCACGAATTGAGCATGGAGAAAGCGGTATTCAGCATCGAGGTAAACAACGAAAACCTCCACCCATCTCCATTGGGTATGGACAGTGTGTGTTTCTTGGTCTCAACCAACCCAGGTCAGCCATTACAACCTATCGCTAAAGTCGCATCAGGTGGTGAGCTATCACGTATCTCGCTAGCAATACAAGTTATCACCGCACAAAAAGTGGATACGCCAAGCTTGATCTTCGATGAAGTGGATGTCGGTATCAGCGGCCCAACGGCTGCGGTTGTCGGTAAGATGCTGCGCAAGTTAGGCGAGTCGACTCAAGTGATGTGTGTAACCCACTTACCGCAAGTTGCTGGCTGTGGTCATCAACAAATGTTTGTTGCTAAACACACCAAGAGTGGGCAAACCGAAACAAAAATGCATGCCCTAGATGAACAACAACGTGTGGCAGAACTCGCTCGTTTATTGGGCGGAAGCCAAATTACCGACTCAACATTAGCCAACGCAAAAGAATTACTCATCGCGGCTTAACCATTCAACAAGGGATGAGAAATGGATATCAAAGCCGTCAACAAAGAAAACTGTTTAGAGCTCGTCCCTCTTTTTATTGAGTTAGAATGCTATTACTTCAAAGAGGACGCCGCATCAGAGAATGAATTGACGCACTATCTAAAGCACCAAGTCTTCTCTGAGCATTCTAGTATCAAAATCATCGCAGCTTATGAGCACGACTCTATTATTGGTTTTGCGTCTTACACAGTGATGTACCCTGCCCCTAAACTTTCCGGCCAAATGTACATGAAGGATCTCTTCGTTTCTTCAATCGCGAGAGGAAAAGGCGTTGGTATTCAACTAATGAAACATTTAGCGACCCTAGCAGTTACCTCGGGTTGCCAAAGACTTGATTGGACAGCAGAAAACACCAATCCTATCGCTGGTCAATTTTACCGCTCCATAGGTGCAGCACACCTTGTTGAAAAAGAATATTATCGGTTTGAAGGTGAAACGCTCAAAGCATTTTCCCTCCCGCAATAATGCAACGCACGACCAACAGTAGTCGCCCTCACGAAATATTGCAGGCGATCTCTTAAATCCCATATCATAAAAAGCACACAACATGCTTGATGAGTCATGTTCCGCCAGTTATCGTCTAATATCAGCGAATAAATGCAACTCAACTCAAAATTCGTTGTCAGATTTTCTACCATACGACGCATAGCTTTTTACATCTGCGTCGAGCTTGTTTATTATCAGCGCAGTATTTTAAAGGTTACTAAGAAATTATTATGCAATTAAAGAAGTGGTTAGTTGCCGTACCATTAGCAATGACTTTGCTGACAGGATGTTCGGTATTGGAAAAACTGGTTTATCGTATTGATATCAACCAAGGCAACTATGTAGAACAAAGTGCGGTTGATAAATTAAAGTTTGGGATGACTAAAGCACAAGTTCGCTACGTTCTTGGTTCGCCTATGTTGGTTGAAAATGGCTACCCAAATACTTGGTACTACATTTACCATCACACTCCTGGGCACGGTGAACCTGTGCAAAAAGATCTGGTTGTTCAATTCAATGACCAAGGTACGTTAGCCGATCTGACTGGCGACTACCCGAAAAGTGATGCCTTTTACGAGAAGATTCAGTAGCCCGTCTTTATTTTCACAGAATTCTCAAAGCCTCCTCGTCGGCTGTCTCTTATACACAAATCCCCAAGCTTGTAGTTTGGGGATTTTTTTGAACTCTTTCACGTGTGTGCGATCTGAGCACTTAGTATTCCTCATTGAAACACTAAGATGACACATTCAG